>JAQTVB010000007.1 GCA_028707005.1 Patescibacteria group bacterium | reverse complement strand
TACAAATCTTTCAATATAAAATTGGTTTAAGCCCAGGCCCTGGTCGTCGGCATTATCATTTTGATCGCCTCGCAATACGCTTTTATTCAAAATCCGACCAACAGAGTTCTGACCGGCATTACCTTGGTGATAGTTGCCGCTTTTGGCTGGTGGCTGGTACGCTCAGTTAAAGCCGAAGTCCGCCAAAGAGAATTGTTGGCCAAACTTAATGTTGATCTGCAAAATGCCATCAAGCAGAGAGAAAGCCTAGTCCATTTAGTGACCCATAAAGTCAAAGGTTCGTTCACTCGTTCAAAGTACATTTTTGCCGAACTTTTGGAAGGTACTTTCGGCCCGATTTCCGCCAAAGTGAAAAATATCGCCCAGCAAGGCCTGGACTCGGACAATGAGGGCATCGCTACGGTTGATTTGGTTTTAAACGCGGCCAACTTTCAAGCCGGCAAAGTAAAATTTGACATGAAGCCTCTGGATTTCAAAAAAATCGTTGAAGAAGCCATCCAAGATAAAAAAGGCCCGGCGAAACACAAAAATTTGAAGCTCGCCGGCGATTTGGCGGACGATGACTTCACGATCATGGGCGACGCTTTCTGGCTTAAAGAAATAGTTTATAGCTTAATAGACAACGCGGTTAAATACACTTTGCGGGGCGGTATTACCGTTAAATTGTATAAAGCAACTCATAAAATTCTTTTTTCGGTTAAAGACACGGGCGTGGGCATCACCGACGAAGACAAAGTCAATCTTTTTAAAGAAGGCGGCCGCGGCAAGGACTCCTTAAGAATAAATGTTGACTCTACCGGCTACGGTCTCTACACGGTGAGAATGATCATAGAAGCGCACGGCGGCCGCGCCTGGGCCGAGTCCGAGGGCAAGGACAAGGGCAGTATCTTCTATCTGGAATTGCCGCTGGCGCAAAAATAGCTTATAGCATATTAAATTCTTAATAGCATAAAAACCTCGTAATAACGAGGTTTTTGTTTTCAGTATATTAGTTTCTTGCGCGAATGTTGCGCGAACTACGACTTTTAAATTCGACGGAAAAATACTAATCTCATACAAAAAACCCTTTGATTATATTTATCAAAGGGCTCTTCATTCCGATTGGCGGAGAGGGAGGGATTCGAACCCTCGAGACTCGTTAAAGCCTAACACCTTAGCAGGGTGCTGCTATCAGCCGCTCAGCCACCTCTCCAATTCAATTACGAATTAACAATTAAAAATTACGAATCAAAAATTTAATTCGTAATTTTTAATTCGTAATTGATAATTGATTTATTTCGTGCTACAATAAATATAGCCAATTTATCCAATAATGTCAATAAAAAACTATGGCAGAAATGACGAAAACAACCGAACAAGGCAAAAAAATCATTAGCTGGAGCGTGCCGGAATACGATAAGCACGAGCGGACCAAAGCCTGGTATATCATCGCCGGTATCGTGGGCGTGGCCTTTATCGTTTATTCTTTTTTGAGCGGTGATTTTTTGTTTGCCGCCATTGTAATTATCGGCGCTTTAATTATGATCATTCATGACGGACAAGAGCCGCTCCAGGTAGATTTCAGTATCACCGACCAGGGCTTGGTGGTGGGCAGAAAATTTTATGATTACGACGTTGTTAAGGATTTTTCCATTGTTTATAAGCCGCATCAGAATGTAAAAAATTTATATTTTGAATTTAAGAATCCGGTCAAGCCCCGGCTGTCAATACCGCTTAATAACTTAAACCCCTTGCCAATTCGGGAAAATTTGCTAAAATACCTGCCGGAAGACCTGGAGCGGACTGACCAGCCGGTTTCCGAAGCTTTAGCCAAATTGTTTAAATTATAAATGACAATTTGTTAGTCGAGGATATATATCCTCGCTTTCATGGCACAGGGTAATATCCTGTGCCGTGTTAATATTACGCACTCGTCGTTTCCGCCCAAGGCGGATCAGCCCTGGTCTGACAATGGACCCGTCTACGCCTAAGCTTCGGCGGGCAAGTAGGACGCAAGTCCAGATTTTCTGCCGATGTTTATAAAATAATATTACGCCCTCGTCGTTCAACGGATAGGACACTTCCCTGCGGAGGAAGAAATGCAGGTTCAATTCCTGCCGAGAGCACATTATGTCTCTACCAACCAAACCAACCGAATCTACTTTTAAAGATTTGGGCGTTAGCGCCTCAATTTTAAACGTGCTCAATAGTCTAAAATTAGACACGCCCACACCAATTCAGACCAAATCAATTCCGGTCGCTTTAACCGGCCAGGATTTAATCGGCGTGGCCCAAACCGGCACGGGCAAAACTTTCGCTTTCGGCATTCCCATGATTGAGCGGCTGGCCGTTAGCGGCGGCCAGGGCTTGGTTTTATTGCCGACCCGCGAACTGGCCTTGCAGGTTGATGAGAGTTTGCGCCAGCTCGGCGGCAAGCTTGGCCTTAGGACCATCTCGCTGATTGGCGGCCAGGGCATCGGCAGCCAATTGCAAAGCCTTAGAAGAAATCCTCATATCTATATCGCCACGCCGGGCCGGATGATTGATCATCTTAGGCGCGGTTCGGTGAGATTGGACCGGGTTAAAATTTTGGTTCTGGACGAAGCCGACCGGATGTTTGACATGGGTTTTGCTCCGCAGATAGAAGAAATTATTAAACGGGTGCCGAAAAAACGGCAAACCATGCTCTTTTCCGCCACCATGCCTCGGGCGATTTTAAAATTGGCTTCGGTTCATATGATCATGCCGATTCATATTGAAGTAGCTCCGCCGGGAACTACGGTGGAGTTGGTTGATCAAGAAGTTTATGTTATGAGGAAAGAGGATAAGCGCGGCCAGTTGGAAAAGATTCTTCATGAATACCGGGGCTCGGTTTTGGTTTTTACCAGGACTAAATATGGCGCGAGAAATTTAGCCAGGACTTTAGAGCAGAGCGGGCATGAAGTGGCGGAAATTCATTCCAATTTATCATTTAATCAGCGCAAGGAATCAATGTCCGGCTTTAAATCCCGGAAATACCGGATTCTTATCGCTACGGATATTGCCGCGCGCGGCATTGATGTTTCGGATATTGAGCTGGTGGTGAACTATGATTTGCCGGACGATTCGGAAGATTACGTGCATCGCATCGGCCGCACCGCCCGCGCCGGCAAGGTCGGCAAAGCGATTTCTTTCGCCACGCCCGATCAGGGCAAAGACGTTAGGAGCATTGAAAGATTGATTAATAAAAAGCTTACTTTGAAAAAATTCGTCGAACTGGAGCAGGCTGGCACGCGCCCGACTTTCAGGCGCTACGGCCGGACCATGAGCTTCGGACGATCGGCCGTCCGGCGCTCCAGGCCGCCGATTATGGGCCGGCGGCGCGGCAGATAACAAGTGAATTACGAATTACGAATTATGAGAAAACGCCTTGGCTAATAGGTTTTTTTGCTTAGATAATTTCATCTTTAATTAGTTAGTGCCTTTTGGTCAGAAATTGCCGCGTCGCCCGCTCAGGCGCTGGCGCGCTGAGCGGGCTCCTCGCAATGACAAGTGATGATGCGCCCATAGCTCAAAGGATAGAGCGTAAGCCTCCGAAGCCCAAGATGCAGGTTTAATTCCTGCTGGGGCCACCAGACGAGTCAGGCGGGCGGGGAGCGTAAGCCTCCCGCCGCCGCTAAAGCTTTGGCGGGCAGGCCGGAGCTTTAAAAGTTGAGTATTATTTGCCCTCATAGCTCAACGGATAGAGTACAAGCCTCCGGAGCTTGGGACAGAGGTTCAATTCCTCTTGAGGGCACATTTTAGAATGACTCCTTTTATGAAATTTTTAAATTTTTTGAGAAAAATCAGGCAGCGTTTTTCCCGCTTCCGCCCGCTGGTGGAAGTTTTAATTTCCAGGAAAAATTTGCTGGACAATTTGCATGAATTCCAGCGAGCCTATCCGGCTCTGGCTTTGGCGCCGGTTTTAAAAAGCAATGCTTACGGCCATGGCTTGGCGCCGGCCGCCGAAATTTTAGATAGGGAGAAAATCCCTTTTTTTGTTGTTGATTCGCTAGCCGAGGCCCTGAGTTTAAGGCATCATGGCATAAAATCCAAAATTTTGATTATTGGCTATACCCATGCGGAAAATGTTAAAAATTTCCAGCGGAAAAATTTTTCTTTTACCATCACCAGCCTGGAGCACTTAACGTCGGTTGCCGAAAATTTATTTTCGCCATTAACGATTCATTTAAAAATAGATACCGGCATGCATCGGCAGGGGATTTTATTCAGCCAGATTGATCAAGCCGTGAAAATCATTAAAGGAAATAAATTTTTGATTTTGGAAGGCGTTTGCTCGCATCTGGCCGACGCGGACGGGCCGGAAGAAGCTTTTACCAAATCGCAGATTGAGCAGTGGGCGAAAGCAGCGGCGATTTTTAGGCATAATTTTTCTACTATAAAATATTTTCATCTGGCGGCCACGGCCGGGATGTTATATGGCGACCAAATTGATCATAACGTGGCCCGGCTGGGCATCGGTTTGTATGGCCTTAAGCCGTCGCCGCGGCTTAGCTTGAAGCTCAAGCCGGTTTTGGCCATGCGGTCAATCATCAGTTCGGTCAAGCGGCTTAAAGCCGGAGAGCGCTTGGGCTATAATCTGACTCATGAATTAAAGCGCGATGCGATAATCGCTACGGTACCGGCCGGGTATTATGAGGGCGTGGATCGGCGACTGTCTGATTGCGGCTTTTTAAAAGTGCGCGGCCAGTTTTGCCCAATTGTCGGCCGAGTGAGCATGAATATTACTTCCCTAGACGTCTCGGCAGTGCAGGATATAAAATCGGGCGATGAAGTGGTAATTATCAGCAATAAGCAAAATGACAAAAATTCGGTTGACAATATAGCCAAAGCCGTCGGCACGATTCCTTGGGAAATTTTAGTCCACATCCCGGCGCATTTAAGACGAGTCGTAAATTAAATTCAGCGACAGGTTGTTTGGTCATTATCAGACGGCCTGTTTTTTGATATTTACAAAATTATCAATTTATGATAAGTTAGCTTGTTAGTTAATTCCTAGCTGTATGGTTAGGTCGTTCTGCAAGGAATAAGAGGGTCAGACGCTTTCCCTGATTAAGGCGTTGCACAATGCAAATCAAAAGGAGTTCGTATGAGCTCAACAATAACAAGAGTGCTGACAATCACCAGAGGTCCGGGCCGCTGGAGCATGATGTTGGCTGTTTTCGCCGGCAGGCCAATAACTTTCGCCGTGCAGGAAAAGCAAGGCCAATATCTGAATTATCAATCGTTCAGGATCTGCGGTGGAAATTTTTGCTGCCGCGACCTTATAACTGGCGCGGACAATGAAGTCTTTGAGACGATGCTTATGGCGCCGACCTCTCAAGGCAGCTCCGTCAAGGTCAACGTTCAATGCCGTTTCAACCTTCAGACGCGCCAGGGCAAGATGGAGAATCCCGCCTGGGTCTTGGAAACTCAAAAGCGAGCCACGCCCAACGAGCTAGCGCTCGAGGACGAGATGGGGCTTGCTGCCGGCGGCACGAAGGAGGCTGAAAAGCCTGGCGGCGAACCCAGCCAGGGCGACGCTCTGCCTGCCCGGATGGTGGTGGGCGGCCGCACCTACGAGATTGTTAAGATCCCGACAAAGGGAGTCGCGCCGGTGCCTGGCCATATTATGGTGGGGCGGGTCCAGGAGCTGAACGTCAATCTCGGCCAGGAGGACGGGGAGCACATCCTGCAACATCAAAAAGATATCCCCAAAAGTCTGCAGGGTCGAGTGGGGTTTGTTTTTCCAGCTTGGCGCCATTCTAGCGAGGAGTTTGGTGAGGGAATATTTGTTGTCGATTGGGATATCTCTCTATGGGTAAAGAACTGGAACTTGTTCCAGGGTTCTTTTGGGGGCGAATATCATCGGCTGTTGCGCCGCATATATATTGCAACCTCCGGGCCGGACCAACTCCCGCCGCTAGCAAGGCGGTAACAAGCAGAGGAGGCAAATTGAGTTTTCACGAAGCTGACGCGCGCGTCAGCTTCTTTTTTTGTTGAAAATTCAACCATTTAGGCATCGGCTTGTATAGCCAAAGCCGTCGGCATGATTCCTTGGGAAATTTTAGTCCACATCCCAGCGCATTTAAGGCGGAGAGTGATTAAAAATTAATAGAACTAGACAGCAGTGTATGGGTATGTTAGGATATTTTATTAGCCATTTTGTTCTTTTAAAAGTCATGTCTTGCGGCAAGTGAATTGCCTTAAGTCTCTTTCTGGCAGGGGATTTAAGGCAGTTCACTGAAAACTTCAAACACATAATATTATGCCGACTACATCTGATCTGGTCGTCCGTGAGTTTTTCGACATCCCGCCTGTCAATACAATCGAGACAATCGAGACAGGTGGCTATCATACTTACCATCCGCAAAACATCGGACAAATAGTGGCGCTTGAGACGGCTCAAGGAGCCAAGAATCTCTATTTAGTCTGCTTCGGCCGCCCCATCAGAGAAGCAGAGAGCACCGGTCTTCTTCAGGAGCTGAGTATGCAACACTGCCGCCAAGCGCCCAACTATCTGTTAGGGCTGATGGCGCAAGTACGGGAAGGCGACATGCCGGAGGAATTACGATGCAAGAGCCTTGTTGCCGCCGAGCCGGATAATGTTCGAGCGATCTTTAAGGATCCAAGCGGCAGTTCCTCTTTTCTGTGCGTTTATCGCGACGGTCAAGGTCGCGCGCTTTGCCTGGCGACCATTCTCGGGCCGCAGAGCCGCTGGCCTAAAGACTGGGCATTCCTGGCGGAAAATTGCTAGGTTGTTGCCCCTATCCATTTCAACCCCTGAAACTTTTAGTTTTAGGGGCTTTTTTATTACGATTTTTGTGTTAAAATGTAAGCATGTTGACTTTAGATACCGACATTATTCATATCACCCGCGTGGGCGCGGCCACGGCCAAGAAGCTGAAAAAATTGGGCGTGGCCACGGTGCGCGACTTGTTATTTTATTTTCCTTTCCGCTACGACGATTTTTCCAAAATAACGCCGATTGAAAAATTGCAGGCCGGGACCAGCGCGAACGTGGTCGGCCAGATTGAATTAATTCAGAATAAACGGAGTTGGAAGCGCAGAATGAATATTACCGAAGCGTTAATCGGCGATGGTGCGGAAACGTTAAAAGTGATTTGGTTCAATCAGCCTTTTTTGGCGCGCGTTTTGCAGGCGGGCGATCAAGTCTCGCTGGCCGGCAAGGTGGAAGACGATTATGGCGGCTTAGTGATGATGTCGCCGGTTTATGAAAAGATACAAACCCCCCTTATTCCCCCCTTGTCAGGGGGGATAAATGCCATTCATACGCAGGGACTAGTGCCCAATTATCATCTTACCGCCAATTTGACGCATAAGCAGGTAAGGTTTTTAATTAAACAGGTGATTAATCTGGCCAATCAAACGCCGGATTGGCTGCCCTGGGAAATTAAGCAGCCGGCCAGGCTGATCAGTTTAGCCGAAGCAATCAAGAAGATTCATTTTCCCAAAAATAGTTCAGAGATTAAAAAAGCTCGCGAGCGCTTGGCCTTTAACGAGCTTTTTTTAATTCAGCTGCAGTCGCAATTGGTGAAGCGGAGCTTAAATTTAAGCCGGGCCTGGGCCATAAAATTCCACGAAGCGGAGACCAAGCAATTTGTTGATAGTTTGCCGTTTACCTTAACCAACGCACAAAGAAAAGCCGCCTGGGAAATTTTATTGGACATGGAAAAAAACCGGCCCATGTCTCGGCTCTTGGAAGGCGAAGTCGGCAGTGGCAAGACTTTAGTGGCTATCATGGCCATGCTTAATGTGGCGCTTAATAAAAAACAGGCGGCATTGATGGTGCCGACGGAAATACTGGCCAGGCAACACTATGAAACAGTGAGCCGCCTGCTGTCGGGCTTTGGCATGAAAGTGGGACTGATGACTAGCAATCAGAAAATTACGAATTACGAATTACGAATTACGAATTATGGAGAAAAGACAAAAATTAAAGACCGTGATTCATCATTCATTATTCATAATTCAGATTTAATTATCGGTACGCATGCCTTAATCCAGGAGGACATAAAATTCAGGAATTTGGCTTTGGCGGTGATTGACGAACAGCACCGCTTCGGCGTGGAGCAGAGAAAAGCGCTGATGGAAAAAACCGGCGGCGAGCTGGTGCCGCACCTCTTAAGCATGACCGCTACGCCGATTCCGCGGAGCCTGGCCCTGGCTTTGTACGGCGATTTGGAGCTGTCTATGATCAACGAAATGCCCAAAGACAGAAAAAGAATCATCACCAGGCTGGTGCCGGAAAATCAGCGGGCGGTTGCCTATAAATTTATCCGTGAGCAGATTAGCGCGGGCCGGCAGGTTTTTGTGATTTGTCCGCTAATTGACCTGTCCGACCCGCTTCGCCCTTTAAGCGCCAGCGAGGCGAGCAAATTGGGCGTGAAATCAGTTGAAGAAGAATATCAAAAGCTTAAAAAGATTATTTTTCCCGATTTGGCCATCGGCAAGCTGCATGGCCGGTTAAAGCCTAAGGAAAAAGAAGCGATCATGGCGAAATTTTTAGAAAATAAGATTAACATTTTAGTGGCCACTTCGGTTATAGAAGTCGGCGTGGACGTGTCCAACGCCGCGGTGATGATGATTGAAGGCGCGGACCGCTTTGGGCTGGCGCAGCTGCATCAATTCCGCGGCCGGGTAGGCCGCAGCGTTCATCAGTCCTATTGTTTTTTATTTACCGAGTCGGCCGGAGAAGCGACGCAAAAGCGTTTGCGGGCGCTGGAAGAAAACCATGACGGTTTTGCTCTGGCTAAACTGGATTTAAAGTTCCGCGGCCCGGGCGAAGTTTACGGCACCGAGCAAAAAGGCTTTCCTGAACTGAAGATGGCGTCTTTATTTGATTATACTCTGATGAAATCGGCTCGCGATCAGGCCATCAAACTGTTGGCGATTGACCCGACTTTGAGCCGCTGGCCAGCCTTACAAGATCAACTGGGCGCGTGGGAAAAGAAGACGCATTTGGAGTAATTGATTTTGCTTGACAGTTAGCTTAATTAGTGGGAGAATGTGAATAATACAGAAGGCGTTCTTTTTAAACTAGGCGGTGTTTTTGCAGTTAGTACGGTCTCGTTAGAAAAAAACAAAAAAACAAACCAGAAAACATATGTCAGCCAGTGTTTCAAGGTGTTACCGGGTGCCTGTTGGGCACACAAAAGGTGACGTGGAAATCATCCGCGTGGACGAACAACACGGTCGTCGGGTTCTTGCCTTTATGAAGAGAACCCACCAACGTTTCATCACCAGTGGGGCGTTGCAGGCCTTTATCAGAGGCCAAGAAGTTGCGCCAAAAGACCTGGTGCCGAATTGATCGTCTGGCAGTTCAATGGCTTCCCGCGAGCAGCATGCTTGTTCGGGAAGCTTTTTTTACTTTCCGATTATCTGTCCAACCATTTCTTGAACATTTTTTATTTTAATGAGTTTTAATTTTTTGGACATAACCTCGCTGGCCGGGATAATGGCTTTAGCAAAGCCCAGCCTTTCCGCTTCTTTTAATTTTTGCTCCAGCCTGGCCACAGGCCGGATTTCTCCGCCCAGGCCGACTTCGCCCAAGACAATCGTGTTATTGGGAATGACTTGGTTTAAAACAGAAGAGGCGATAGCCAGAGAAACCGCCAAATCCAGTCCGGGGTCGCTGATTTTCAAGCCGCCGACCACGTTTAAAATCACGTCCTGGTTGGTTAAATTAAGATTGGCGCGCTTAGTCAGTACGGCGATTAAAACCTGGAGGCGGTTTAAGTCAAAACCCGAGGCTTTCCTTTGGGGATAGCCGAAAACGGTTTTGGTTACCAGCGCCTGAACTTCGGTCAAAAAAGCGCGCGTGCCCTGGGTGACGGAGCTGATTACCGAACCGGTGATGTTTTGCCGCTGTTCAATGAAAATCAACGAGGGGTTGGCGATTTCTTTAAAGCCGCTGTCGGTCATTTCAAAAATGCCGATTTCATTCACCGAACCGAAGCGGTTTTTGGTGGCGCGCAAGATTTTATAATCATGGCTGGCTTCGGCTTCAAGATAAAGCACGGTGTCCACGATGTGCTCAAGAGTTTTCGGTCCGGCCAAGGCGCCGTCTTTAGTGATATGGCCGATGAGAATGATGGCGGCGTTGGTTTGCTTGGCGGTTTCCAAAAAACTCACGGTGACGCCGCGGATTTGGCTCAAGCCGCCGGCTTCGCCGGCAAGCAGGGAAGTGGAAATAGTTTGAATTGAGTCGATAATCACTAAAGCCGGTTTTAGCTGGTCAATCGTGGCGATAATTTTTTCCGCGTTGGTTTCGTTTAAAAATTTTATCCTTTCCGTTTTAATTTTCAGCCGGTCCAGGCGGACTTTGATTTGGCCGGCCGATTCTTCGCCGCTGGCGTAAATTACCATTTGGGTTTTGCCGATCGCCGCGGCGATTTGCGCGACCAAAGTGGATTTGCCCACGCCCGGTTCGCCGCCCAATAGAACCAGAGAGCCCGGCACCAGGCCGCCGCCCAGCACCCGATCCAATTCCCGGATGTTGGTTGCCTGCCGTTGCGCCAGCGCCGTCTGATCAAGTTTTTCCAAATCAACCACCACCGCCGGGCTGGCCGCCGCCATTTTATCGGCTTGTTTCAGGTCAACCGTCTGCATCTGCAAGGTGCCCCAGCCGCCGCACTCTAAACAGCGCCCGCTCCATTTAGGGAACTGGGCGCCGCAGTTTGAACAAGCATAGACTGTGGAGATTTTGGTAGACACAAGAAGGAAGGAGAATTTTTAATTTTTAATTTTATAATTTTTAAACAATAATCAAATATCTAAATTTTTAATAAAATACGCGGAGTGAAAAGCTGAAGAGCTGTATTATATTTAGTCATTAAAAATTAGTATATTATTTAAAAATTATAAAATTAAAAATTAAAAATTCTTTTATTTTAGTTTGATTTGGTTTATCTTACCCGTGTTTTGGTCGGTGAAATAGAGGTAGCCGCCGTCGTCCGAAACAATCAGGTCGGACATGGTGTAGCCGCCGTCCGGCACGGCCACCAGCTTCTTAGCGCCGGTTCGCACGTCAATTTGATATAGATTGTCTTTGGTGTTTTGAGCCAGCTCTTTAGATAGGCCGGCGCCTTCCGCAAGCTCCTGCGGTACGGCGCAATAAAGATTACTGCCGGAAAAGGTGCATTTATCGGCCCAAGTCTGAAGCTCCAGATTGGTCCGCCCCGAGCCGATACTGTCGCCTTGGGCGTTGGCTATCCATAATTCCGGCTTCAGCCCGTTGTCGCTGGTGTAGACGCTATAGAGCAAGCGGTCGCCTTGAGGCGACCAGGCAAACTCAAAACCTCGCCCGGCAATTTTTAAAGCTTTGAAATTTTCATTATTCAAACCGACGAAGAAAACGTTTTGCTCATTGAAAGTTGCGCCCTCCGTGTACATGGCGACAGTCTGATTGTTGGGCGACCAGGAAGGATAAACGGTTTCATCGTTATCGCCCAAGGGAGCGATTTTTTTCGCTTCAGTGCCTTGGCTGTTGACGACGGCTAGCCAGCGGTTATCCGCTGATTCGGCAAGGCTTTTCATGACAATTTTTGAACCATCGGGCGAAAAGGCGAAGTCTTGCCAATGGCTGGGCAAAGTGATTTGTTTATTATTTTTAAAGTCGTAGATAATTTTTGCTTGGTCGGGATATTCAAGGATCGCTTTTGTTCTGTCCGGCGACCAGGTGATTTTTTCAACATTATGGAAAACCGTGTCTGAAAGCAAAGTGATTTTTCCGTCCTTGGTAACGCGATAAAATTTTCCCTCCTGTCCGTTATAATACAGTAAATCGTCGCCGTTAGCGGCTAAGGCCGCGCCCAGGCTCGCGGCCTGGTTTAGCGCCGTTACTTCAGTAAGTCCGCCCCGCGCCGTCGCGCTGGCCGGCGTTGTTTCTCCCGTCCCCGTAGTAAGACCGCCCTGTCCCTGGCCGAGTTGAACCGGCTGGCCGGCGCCGGTTTGGGTGAGCGGCAAATTTCCCCGGCCCGCCGTGGTGGTGGCTGCGGGGTTTTCCAAATTAACTTGAGGTTGGCTTGGTTTAAAAAATACGGCGTAAAGCAGATAGCCGATAATAATAACCGCCAGCGCCAGAGCGGCGGCGACGAAGATTTTTTTGTATTTGATTAGGAAATCCATTTGATTATTGGATTTATAATTTTTAAAGTGAGCGCTTTTTGTGAAAACAATAATTTATGGTATAATAATTACGTGAATTTATTCAGCCGACCCTTTATTCTTTCGAGCCATTATTATATAATTATATAATATAAAGGGTAGAAGTGTCAAAAAGCGAATGCCAGGTCGTAAAAACAGCAGGAAATAGTTAAAACGCGAAAAATTTTTTGTATTTTTGTATTAAATACAGTACTTACGCACTTTAAATTTCAAGCTGATCTTAAAATAGATTATCAATTAAAAGCAACAAACTATAATGCTAATGCTGCGAATAATATTCGCGGCATTCGCCTTCATTCGCAGATTCGCATTATATATCCCAGTTTTTGCTAAAAATAAATAGTTTATCTTTTAAATTAGCTAAAATTTTTATGTGCGTAAGTAATGTTAATTATATGGGTTTATTTTTTCATAATGAAAGTTTTCTGGGCATAGATATCGGCTCTTCAAGCATAAAAATCGTAGAGTTAAAAAATGAAGGCGGCAAAGTGCGGCTTTTAACCTATGGTTTTAGCGAAAATTTAGATGATCTGGATAAGAAAGATCCCGGGGAAATTTCGGCGATAATCAACAAAATTTGCCGGGAGTCGGGAATTTCAAGCCGCAAAGCCATTTCGGCCCTGCCCACTTTTTCGGTTTTTTCGTCTATTTTAAATTTATCCGACGTGAGCAAAAAGGATCTGCCTTCAGCCATAAATTGGGAGGCGAAAAAAGTCATTCCTTTGCCGCTTGAAGAAATGATATTGGATTGGAAAAAAATCGTCAATCAAGATGAGACGGACAATAAGAATAACACGAAAATATTATTGACCGGCGCTCCCAGATCTTTGGTTAAAAAATACATTGAAATTTTCCAGGCCGCCCAAATAAATTTATTGAGCCTGGAAACCGAAACTTTCGCCTTAATCCGTTCGTTGATTGGCAGCGATAAATCAACCATTATGATCGTGGAGATAGGCGCCAAGACCACCAGTTTTAATATTATTGATCAAAATATTCCGACCCTGAACAGAAGCATTGATATCGGCGGCTGGACGATTACCAAAGCGATCGCCAACAATCTCAATATTGGCATGGAGCGGGCCGAACAATTCAAGTATGATCTGGGCATCAGCGCGCCGGATTCGGGGGACAATACCATCCCTAAGACCATCGCTGAAAGCGTCGCGCCGATCGTCAACGAAATTAAATATGCCTTGAATTTATTTCAAAATAAAAGCGGCAAAAAAGTTGACAAAATTATTTTAAGCGGCGGTTCAGCGCTGTTGATGAACTTTGTTAATTATTTGTCAAAAGCGGTGAATATCAACGTGCTGGCGGGCGATCCCTGGGCCAGGATTTCATATCCCTTGGAATTGAAGCCGCTCTTGGATGAAATCGCGCCGCGCTTGGCCATAGCCATCGGTTTAGCGTTAAGGGAAATGAGGAAATAACGGACGGCGCGGAATTAAACAGACCTTAATTGCAATTGAGATTTATGTTTTAATCATTTATGTCAGATATTAATTTTTTAACCGGCAAGAAAAATTCACGCGACCAAGAAGCCGAAAACAAAGGCGAAGAAAAAATAATTTGGTCGGAGCCGGAACACGGCAAAGCCATGCCTCAAGAGGGGGGTTTTAAGGACCTGCCGTTTTTAAGCAAGCCAAGCCAAAGTCCGAAGCTTTCTCCGGCGCCGAAACCGGCGAGCGATAAAGATAAAATTAAAAAATCGCGGCGAGAAATTTTAAATCTTATCAGGCAAAAGGAAATTTCGGCATCAAAAAAAGAATCCCGCCGGTCCGCCGAAGAGGGTTTTAACCCCGGCGAGAAAAAAGGCTGGCGCTTTTTTCCGGGAATTTTAGAAAAACTGAAAAAACAACCTAAAAATCATAAAGAAATTTTAATAGATTATCAGCACGTTTTTAATCGGGAGAAGATAAAAAGAGGCTTGGCTGCCGAACAAACCGCGAGCGCGGTTGCCACATCAAAGCCCAAAGACGCTTACGCCAAAACCGATAATAAGAGGCCGCCCGCGCTCGCCGATTCGGAAAATAAGAATAATTTAAAGCCGGATCCGCCGCTCATAGTGAAAAAGCCGGCGTTGGCAAAGCCGGCGCGAGAGCCTGGCGGCGGTTTTTTCTCAAAGTTTTTAAAATTTATTAAAGACAATTTGGCGGCTAGACGTTCTCGGCGCGAGCGATTATCCGCCTTAAAACAAGAGCAGAAGCCGGTCAAGACCGATATCCCGGAGCCGCTTCATGAAACCAAGCCGAAAATTTCTCCGCCAGCGGCTTTGAATCAAATTAATATTAAAAAAGAGGCCGAGACTGATAAAGAAATTTTGCCAAAACCGGAACCCATAGATAAAGACGCGGAGAAAGTTTTAGAGACCAATCTGATTAAAGGGGAAATAATAACTTTTTTTGATTGGCATAAGCAAATTGCCAATTTAATCAAGGCCATTGTTATTCCAGCGGTCATTGTCTTTTTGGCTTATTTTGGCTTGGCGTATTTTCAGAACCAGAATCAGGAAAAAATAAAAGATCAGGTCGCGAAGATTGAAAAGATTACGGAGCAAATAAAACAAAAAGAGCTTGGTTTTAAAGAAGCGGTGGCCTTTCAGGACGGGCTTAAGGCGGTTTCTCAAATTTTTGCCAAACACATATATTGGACTAATTTTTTTAAATTTTTAGAAGATAATACGATAAAAGATGTTTATTATAAAGGTTTTTCCGGCGATACCGGCGGCAATTATTCGCTGGACGCGGTCGCTGTGAAGTTTTCCGATATTTCCAGACAGGTGGATGTTCTTAAAGCCAACCAGAAAGTTGTGAGCGTAAAAACGGCCGGTGGCAGTTTTATGTCCAACGGCGCGGGCAAAAACCCCAGCGTCGCGTTTGATTTGAAACTTTCTATCCTAAAAAATATTTTCATAGAATAGGTGGAAAAAGCCTATGGATAATAAAAATAATTTTTCGCGAGAGAACATGGAAAATAAAGAAAATGGCCGATTAAGAAAGCAAATCAATAATTTTTTGATTTATTATTTTAATTATTTTGTATTGGCCGTGTCGCTGATTGTTTTTGCCGCCGGTTTATTCTTTTTTGTCTATCCTCAATACGAAAAAATGGCTCAGGATAGGGAAAAGACCAGCAAGAGCCTGCAAGCCGAGTATGAAAGCAAATCGGGCGAGCTCGCCAAAATTGACAGTTTAATGAAGTCATATCAGCTGATTGCCGGGACGGACAAAAAGAAGATCGCCGAGATGGTGCCGGCGGAAAGCGAAGTTACTCGTTTGATTTCCGAAGTTGATTCAATTGTTTTAAAAAACGGCGCGGTTTTAAATTCTATTAAAATTGATTCGGGAAATGACCAAAGCCAGGCCCCGATAAGCGCGGATTCTTCGGCGAAGGGAGAGGCTCCGGAAGGGATTTTTAAAGGACAGCTGCCGCAGGGGGTGGGCATGGTAAGGCTGGAGATCAACCTGAGTTCGGCCAACTACCAAGTTTTAAAAAATATCATCAAAGCTTTTGAAAATAATATAAAATTGTTTGATATCGCTCAAATAGATTATTCGGTAGCGGACGATAAAGTCGCCTTGGTGGTTTATACTTATTATTTAATGAATTAAAAAATATATGCTGGTTTTAAAGCAGATGTCGCCCAAAAAACTTGCTGTTTGTATTGCTATAATCATTGTCATGTTATCCGGAACGGGCGTCATGATTTATCAAAATAACAAGACGACCGGGCAGGACGCCGCGCTTGTTTCCGGCTCGCAACAAGATATTTTGACCCCGCAAACCGGCGCCGGCAGCCTTGAGGCGGAGCCGCAGGCGCAGGAGATTCAGCCGGATACCAGCAGTATTGGCAATAACAGCGAAATAGATTTGACTATTTTTCAGAGTGAAAAATTTAAAGCGTTAAAAGAAAATGTATTGATAATGCAAAGCGAGACGGAAAAAGGCAAAAGAGATCCATTCAAACCGAATTAATCTTGCGTTTGCCGGGGTGACTTGCTAATCAATACCGTTTCACGGGTTGGATTATATTTTATGAGAAAAATTGATGAATTGATAAATTTACTGGTGCGAGATAAAAAGATCGCCGCCAAGGCGTTGGCTGAATTAAAAAGGCAGCCGGCTTTTATGGCCAATCCCGAAAAAGCCGTTGCCGATAGCGGCTTGGTTGATATTGAGGAATTCACAAAAGTTAAAGCCCAGGTTTATGGCATGAAATACCACAGCCTGCTTGATGTTAAGATTCCGGACCAGGCTCTGAACTCAATTCCCGCCGAAGTGGCGGAAAATTATAAAATTATCTGTTTTGAAATTTACAGGAAAAAAATGAAAGTGGGCATTTTAGATCCGGAGAATTTCAAAGCGTTTGAGGCGATAGATTTTTTAGCCAAGGAGCAAAATTTCCAACCGGAATATTTTTTAATTTCCACCCTAAGCTTCAGCCAAGCCGTAAGCCATTATAAAACTTTGGGCAAAGAAGTTTCCGGGGCGCTAAAATCAAAAGCCGAGGAAGACGCTTTGGAGCGGGCGAAGCAGAAATTGCAGGGCGAGGAAGTGGAGGAGGTTATAAAATCGGCGCCGGTTTCCAAAATCGTTTCGGTAATTATCAGGCACGCGGTCGAGGGCCGAGCTTCCGATATTCATATTGAACCGATGCAGAAGGAAAGCCGGGTAAGATACAGGATTGACGGTATTTTGCACACCTCGCTGATTTTGCCCAAGAGCATTCATAGCGCCATTGTCGGCAGAATTAAAGTTTTAGCTGATTTGAAGCTTGATGAAACGCGAACGCCGCAAGACGGCAGAATCAGAATCAACAACAATAACCAGGAGATAGATTTAAGAATTTCCGTTTTGCCCCTGTTGGATGAAGAAAAAGTTGTCATGAGAATTTTAGATGTTACTAAAGGCGCCCCGTCTTTGGAAGATTTGGGCTTTATGGGCCAGGGGCTGAAAATTATTTTAAAGAATTTAGAAAAAACCGACGGCATGTTTTTGATCACCGGCCCCACCGGATCCGGCAAATCAACGACTTTATTTTCCCTTCTTACCATCCTTAACGCCGAAGGAATAAATATTTCTACTTTGGAAGATCCGGTTGAATATTACATAAAAGGAGTGAACCAGTCGCAAGTAAGGCCGGAAATCGGCTTTACTTTTGCCACGGGACTGCGTTCGCTTTTAAGGCAAGATCCTGACGTAATCATGGTGGGGGAAATCAGAGACAATGAGACAGCCGAACTGGCCATACATGCCAGTTTGACCGGTCATTTCGTGCTTTCCACTTTGCACACCAATGACGCCTTGGGCGCCATTCCCAGGCTTTTGGACATGAAAGCCGAACCTTTCCTTTTGGGTTCCACCCTAAACGTCGTGATCGCGCAAAGGCTGGGCAGAAAAATTTGCGAACATTGCAAAGAAGAGCAAAAATTGCCTCCGGATATGGTGGAGGCGATCAAACAGGAGCTGGCGGCCACTCCGGCCGCGGTGATTGATCAAATGCTTCCCGGCTATGATATGAGTAAAATAAAATTTTTTAGGGGCCGGGGTTGTTCTCGCTGCGGCTCGGTCGGCTATACCGGCCGGATCGCCATGGCCGAAGTGCTTGACATTGACGAGGGGATCAAGCAAATGATCATGGATAACAAGAAAAATTTAACGCTTGAAGATCTGCGCAAAGACCAGAATTTCATCACCATGAAGCAGGATGGTATTATAAAAGTGCTGTTGGGCCTTACTACCATGGAGGAAGTTTTAAGAACAGTTAATTTTTAATTTCAATCAATATGCCAAAAGAAAAAATTAAAATTCTTCTAGTTGAAGACGATTCGTTTTTGTTGGGCATGTACGCCGCTAAATTTGAAGCCGAGGGATTAAAAGTGGCCATAGCCGAAGACGGGGAAAAGGCTCTCCGGGCTTTCCGCAAGGAGCGGCCGGATATTATCCTTTTGGATATTATCCTGCCCAAGATTGACGGTTTTGAAGTTTTAAAACAGCTTAAAGCCGACAGTTCATCGGCTAAAGTGCCGGTAATCATGTTGACGAATTTAAGCCAGCAGGAAGAGATTGACAAAGGCTTAAAGTTGGGAGCGGAAGATTTTTTAATCAAGGCCCATTTTATGCCGTCGGAAGTGGTGGATAAGATTAAGAAAATTTTAAATAAATAATCATGCGAATCCGCGTCTATATTAGTGCGAATACCGCGCATTAGGATGCGAATTTTGCAAATTATCAATCATGCGAATCTAATTATTTGCCCGCCTCGACTCGCTCCGCTTATCGGGCCAGGCGGGCGGAATTCGCAACATTCGCATTATAATTATATGGAAGTGCCATCTATTTTATTAAACAGAATTTTATCGGAAATGGCCAAAAAAAACGGTTCTGATTTGCATTTAACCGTCGGCAGCCCGCCCATGATAAGGGTCAATGCCGAATTTTCTCCGCTGGCCGGCCAGGAAATGATGACTAAAGAAGTTTTAAACAAAATCGCGGAAACGTTTTTAAGCCAGGAAGAAATCGCCAAACTGGAGGAAAGCAAAAATTTGGTTTTAGTGAAAGAAATCGCCAATTTTCGCTTTCGGATAAATGTTTTTTATCAAAAAGGCTTGCTGTCGTTGTCTTTTCACTATATCCCCAACACTGTAAAAAATTTTCAGGAGCTGGGTTTGTCCGACGCGCGCAATAATTTTTTAAAAGTTAATTCCGGCCTATTAGTCATCGCCGGAGCGTATAATTCGGGAAAAACCACTACGGCGGTTTCGCTGATTGAAGAATTTAATAAAACCAGCGTTAAAAATGTCGTCACTATTGAAAATCCGATTGAGTATTTATTTACCAGCAAGTCCAGCCTGATCACCCAAAGGCAGGTTGGTTCGGACATTAATTCCGTGATGGACGGCTTGGATTATTGCTTGAATGAAGATATTGATATCATTTATTTGAGTGAAATAAAAGATGAAGAGGTGTTCAATCGGGCGATGCCAAAGATTTTTGAATTAGCCTCGGGCAATTGCTTGGTGTTGTTGGAAATCAACGCCGACAGCTCGGTAAGAGTTTTGGAAAAAATCTTGGCGGGCGCGAGCCAGAAGATGTCTGCGGAAGCCGTACGCTATAATTTGGCCGATATTTTGGTGGGGGTGGTGGTGCAAAAATTAGTGAAGCGGCGGGGCGGAGGACTGGTTTTAGCCAATGAGATATTATTGAATAATTCCGCGGTTAAAGCTTTGATCAGGGAAGGTAAAATTTATCAGCTGGAAAGCATTATGCAGACATCAAGGAAAGACGGCATGATCACTTTGGAAAAATCATTAGCCAGTTTGGTTGAGTCGGGCGAGATTAGGCAGGAAGAAGCGTGAAATTAGGATATTGGGTACTTGTTAGATATCTCTACTTAGCCATAAAATTATGCCGATTTTTAAATACAAAGCTTTTACTCAAGGAAAGAAACTGCAGACCGGTTTGGTTGAAGCGAACAACCGGAATTATGTCGAGGAAATATTAAGAGAAAAGGGTTTGTCCATAGTGACAATTTCTCAAGTGTCGTCCGCGAATAAATTCGGTTTCAGCCTGTTTGGGCGTGTCAAAATTAAAGATGTGGTGATTTTTTCGCGCCAATTCTCCGTTTTGATTGCGGCCAACGTTGCCATGGTGCAGGCGCTCAAAATTTTAATTGATCAAACAGGCAATATTAATTTGAAGATGATCATCAGCGAAGTCGCTGATGAAGTTGACTCCGGTTCGCCGCTGTCCGAAGCTTTGGGCAAGCGTTCGAATGTTTTTAGCGATTTCTACGTAAGTGTTGTAAAATCAGGCGAAACCTCGGGAAAATTGGATGAAGTTCTTAATTATTTGGCCGATGAGATGGAAAAAGATTATGATATGACGAGTAAAATCAAAGGTGCGATGATCTATCCGGCCTTTGTGTTATGCTCTTTGGCCGCGGTCGGAGTCGTCATGATGATCTTTGTCGTGCCCAAGCTTACCGCCATACTTACCGAGAGCGGCGCTGAACTGCCTTTAAGCACCAAAATTTTAATCGGCACTTCCGGTTTTTTAACGAATTATTGGTGGGTTCTTTTGGTGGTAATCGGCGGGCTGATTTTCGCTTTTAAATTGTTTTTGAAACGGCCTCAAGGCAAAAGGCAGTTTGATCTCATAAAATTGAAATTGCCGGTTTTCGGCCATCTGTTTCAGCTGATTTATTTGGTCCGCTTTACCCGCTCCATGAATACGTTGATTGTCGGCGGAGTAACCATTTCCAATGGTTTAAAGGTAACGGCTGACGTGGTTAATAACGCGGTCTACCGCGAGTTAATCGAGAAAACTATCAAGGAGGTTGAAGACGGAAATTCAATTTCCAGTGTTTTTATGGACAGCAAAGTCATACCCAAAATGGTTTCCCAGATGCTAAGCATTGGCGAAAAGACCGGCAAGATGGATATTATTTTAGCGAGAATAACGGACTTTTACGCCCGGGAAATTGCAAATTTGGTAGCGAATTTAATGACCTTGATGGAGCCGATCATTATGGTGATTATGGGTGTGGCCGTCGGCATCATGGTGGCCGCGGTGATTTTGCCCATGTATAATATGGCCAGTAATTTTTAATAGATGCGAGTTACTAATTTTTCGCCTAAATTTATGAAACAAAAAAATAATTTTAAGAAAGGTTTTACCTTGATTGAATTGTTGGTGGTTATTAGTATTATCGGCATTTTATCGTCCTTTGCCGTGGTGTCGCTTAATGGCGCCAGAAACAAGGCGCGAGACGCTTTGCGCAAGGCTGATATGACCCAAATCAGGACCGCCATCAATATTTATTATGATGAAAATAACCAGTATCCGATTTGCGGCGGGTCGTCCTGGGATGGCGCGAGAGCTGATTTTGGCGCAGCCCCCACGCCAACTTTCGCGGATTGTTACAAGGTGGCTTTGGGCGAGGCCCTAACCGGAGGCGCTAAGCCTTACTTAAATCCCATGCCCAAGGATCCAAAAAATCCCACCAACGATCCGGCCGTTGATTCTATTTACTTTTATCGCTACATCAGCAAATCAAATGGCAGCGAATATGCCTTGGTTTATCGGATTGAAGAAAGCGCTGATTTGCAGGTGATCAGAGGCTGGTGAAGCCTCGCAACTCATAGCTCGTATCCCGTATCTCACATCTCAAATATCAAACAAAAGAGTTGCGAGATACGAATTATGAGTTATTAGTCATGGAATATGAGATTTGTGATTTTTATGGTATAATTGTGGATAAGTATATTATTAATTAACCGCGAATTAAAAATGAATTAACTGCGAATTAATGAGAATTAGAGTAAATATACAAAGAAAATGGGCTTGTTTATTCTAATTCGAGATAATTCGCAGTTAATTCGCACTAAATTCGCTATCAAGAGGGGAGGTGAACAATGAGAAAACAAAAAGGTTTTACCCTGATTGAACTTTTGGTGGTTATCGCCATTATCGGCTTGCTATCAACTTTAGCCGTAGTTGCTTTAAACAACGCCAGAATGAAATCCAGGGACGCCAGGCGCATTTCCGATATCAAGCAAATCCAAACCGCTCTGGAACTATATTATAACGACAACAATGGTTACCCCGCGACGGTTACCAGCGGTGGAGCGATTGGCACTTATATGGCCGTAGTGCCGTCTAGTCCGCCACCGTCTGATTGCTCTACTGCCCCGAGCGTGACTACTTACACCTACGCAGTGGTTGGAAGTTCGCCATATACAAGCTACAACCTGAGTTATTGCTTGGGCGGTAACACCGGCGGCGTGACCCTTGGAGTTCATACAGCTACTCCGAGCGGCATACAATAAAAACAAAATCTTTAAAAGGGTCCTATTAAGGATTTATCAGAGAAAAACCCGCCCGAGGCGGGTTTTTCTTATGGCGGCAATTAAGCTATAATATAATAAGTTATGCCCAAGGATAGAATAATTAAACTTTGCGATTTTATCATTACTTGCGGCTTTTGCGCCATAGTTTTTTTGGTTCCGCTGATTTTTAATTTCGCATTAAATACTTATAGTATTTTTGGCCCTTTAAGGGAGGCGGTTTTCCGCGCAATCTTAAGCTTGATTTTAGCGGCCTACATTGCGAAGATATTTATTCAGGGGAGAATTAATATTAAAGGCGGCGGTAAAATTTTTTTATTTTCCTTCTTATTATTAGTTTCATGTTTTATCAGTTCTCTTTTGTCAATCCAGCCTCATCTAAGCTTTTGGGGCAGTTATGAAAGAGGGCAGGGTTTTTATTGCTTAGCCAATTATTGGTTATTTTTTATTTTATTGATTTTAAATTTGCGCGATTTAAAACAGGTTAGGCGGCTCATTGCCACGGCCGTTATGGCTGGCGCGGCGGTTTCGCTTTATGGCTTAATCCAGCTTGGCGGCCTGGACCCCTGGCTATGGCGAGACAAGGTTTCGGATACGGGCCGAGTTTTTTCCAGTTTGGGCCAGCCTAATTTTTTAGGCCATTATTTAGTTTTAATCATCCCCTTAAGCTGTTATGCTTGGCTCTTCATCGCCAGGAAATTCTTAGTTAGATTTTGCTTCAGCCTGGTGGTTATAGCCGAATTGATTTGTTTGGTTTATACTTATTCCCGGGCCGCCTGGCTGGGTTTTTTAGCCGCGGCGGCTTTGGCGATTTTCTTTTGGTTATTTCAGCAAGGCCATAGAAAGATCGCCTGGGGCTTCGCCGGAGCTCTGGTTTTAGCTGCCGCGCTAGCGATTGGTATAAATATTGTGCGGCCGGCGCCTCAAGGCCAAGTGCACGCTTTTAATTTCGTTAGCCGCTGGACCAGCATGGTTGATTTGCAAAGCGGTTCAAATAAGCTACGGCTGGCTTATTGGCAGGATGCGCTCAAAGAAATCAGGCAGGCAAGTTATCAAAGACTATTGCTGGGCTATGGTCCGGACACTTTGGCCGAAGTTTTTATAAAATATTACCGGCCTGATTGGGCGGTCTACGAAGTTATCAACACATTTCCCGACAGAGCGCATAATTGGCTGTTTGATACGATTTTATCTTTTGGCTTGGCAGGTCTGGCGGCGATGCTCTGGTTCTATGCTTATTTTATTTATCAGGTCGGCAAGTTTTTATTCGGCCGAGCGGCTAAATTAAGAGAAGAAGTTTGGCTGGCGGTCGCCCTAGTCGCTAGCTTGGCGGCGTATTGCATAAATAATTTATTTAGTTTTTCGCTAACCACCTCTTTTGTTTATTTGTTTTTTATTTTAGCTCTGCTGTGGTTTATCATCAGCGGCCGCCAGGAAAAAGAATTCAGTGTTAAATTAACGCCTGTTTCGAAAATCTTAATTTGGCTGACGCTGGCGGTCGTGGCGGTTTTATTTTTTTATTCAGAGAATTTCAATCCGTTGATGGCGGATTATTATTATTTGCAAGTTAAGATTGAAGAGAGAAAAGGCGATTGCCGCGGCGTTTTGGATAATATGGAGCGAGCGGTTGATTATTATCCGTCCAGCGTTTTTTATAAAGAGCAGTATATTTTTTATGGCCAGAGCTGTTTTTTCGCCGTTCCCAGCCAAGCCGGCCGCTTAGCTTTGCGCGATAACATAGAGGAGCAAATTAATTCTCTAGAATCGGTGGAATCTCGCTATGTAAGCCGTTTGGCCGTAGCGCGCGCTTATGCTTCGTTCGGCTTCTACGTTAATAAGGCTTATTATGCGAAGGCGCAGGCATTATATGATAAACTGTTTGCAGATTATCCTTATTTCCTTACTTTTTATCAAGATTTTGCCAGGATGAAAGTATGGCAAGAAGATTATGCCGGCGCGATGCAGATTTTAAAACAAGCCGAGCGATTGTTTCCGCCGCTGGATCATCCGCAACTTAATGAGGATCATAAACGCCAAATCAAGGCGGAAGAGGCTAACTTTTATGAAATCATGGGTTTTGCCTCCACTCAAGCGAAAGCTTACGACCAAGCTCTAAAATATTATAAGATGGCTCTTGCCCTTGATCCCTACCGCGTCACTTTATATAAAAATTTAGCCGACATTCATTATTTAAAGGGCGAATTGGATCAAGCGATTGCCTTAAATCAAAGAGGTTTTATGCTTAATCCTGCCGATTATCATTGGCCGTTAGCTTTGTTTTTGCTTTATCGCGACAAGCAAGACCTGGGCCGGGCTCGAGAATATTTAAGTCAGGCCCTGAAGCTGGCGCCGGAGAATGCAGAACTTAAAAAATATCAGCAGGAGCTGAACAGTAAAAATTAAAAATGTAATTCTATGACCCTGTTAATGTTATTAATTTTTGTTTTTGCCTTCGGCCTGATTATCGGCAGTTTTTTAAACTGTCTAATTTGGCGTTTGCATAAAAACGAAAGCTTGCTCGGTCGGTCTTATTGCCCGAAATGCAGAGAGCAAATCAGCTGGTACGATAACGTGCCGCTGTTAAGCTTTATCATGCTAAGAGGCAAGTGCCGGCACTGCGGCAAGCCGATTTCCTGGCAGTATCCGGCAGTGGAATTGGCTACGGCCATTCTTTTCGTGATTTCTTTTGTTATTAATTTTAAGTTTATGCCCCTAGATGAGCTGCCAAATTTTCAATTCTCAATTTTAACTTTACGAAATTTTTTCTTGATTTCCGTTATGATCGTGGTTTTTATCTATGATCTGCGCTGGTATTTGATTTTGGATACCGTAACTTTGCCGGCTTGTTTGTTGGTTTTTATTTTGAATTTGATCTTGGATTTTAATTTGTGGAACCTGCTGTTTTCTGGTATAATAGGAGGTGGTTTTTTCTTAATTCAGTTCGTTATTTCAGGCGGAAAATGGATCGGCGGAGGAGACATTCGCTTGGGCTTGCTGATGGGCTTGGGTCTGGGCTGGCCCGGGGTTTTATTGGCAACTATCATCTCTTATTTTATCGGTTCGGCCGTTGGCATCGGTTTGCTGGCTAGCGGAAAGAAGAAGTGGGGCTCGGAAGTGCCGCTGGGCATTTTTTTGGCCGCGGGCACGATCATCAGTTTGTTCTGGCAGACGCCAATTTTAAATTGGTACTTGAATTTATTTTAAATATTTTTCCATGAAGGACTACTTTAAGCCAAAATTTTGGCTGATTGCCTGCCTAATATTCATTATTGCCGTTTTTCTCAGTTCGGCCCTGGTTTATTATGAATTTGGCTTGGGAAAAAACATAAAATTTACCAGCGCCAGCGCCAGCGATAATGTTAATGGCTGGGCCTGGAATGCAAACATTGGCTGGATTAGTTTTAATTGCACGGACACGCCAATGTCATGCAGTGGCGGTAATAAAGCCGGAAGTCCGTGCTCCGGCGACAGCGATTGTCCGAGCGGCAGTTGCGTTAATACTTGCGCGGCTTTGTCAAATTATGGCGTGAAGATAGATTTAGTCACCGGCGACTTTAGCGGCTATGCCTGGAGCCCTGGTGTTGGCTGGGTTAGTTTTAATGAAATCAATCCGCCGGATAGTTACGCCTTTAACGTTAATTGCCGACCCGGCAGCAACTGCGATGCCGCTCATAATTGCACAGCTTGCTATGCGCCGACGAATCAGGTTTATGGCTGGGCGAGAATTTTATCTTTTAAGCCTTCAGTAGGTGTGGATAATAACAACGGCTGGATTAAGTTACGCAAATCTTCATCAGACAGCGGAGGCGACTATGGCGTGTCGATCGATCAGGCTACTGGCGAATTCAGCGGCTGGGCCTGGAACGCCAATGACAACGGAGGTGGCGGTATTGGCTGGATAAGTTTTAATTGCGCGGATAATGGCTCGTGCGGCACGGCAAATTATAAAGTGGTTGGTAATGTCAACAGCTTGCCCACGGTAGTTAATATGACCGCGCCAAATTGGAGCTATCCCCAGGCCGCAGAGTCGAGTGCGCTTAATGCTTATTTGGATTGGACCTTTAGCGATTTAGATATCGGCTCAAGCCAATCCGCTTACGAAATAATAGTCAACACTCAAGATACCACCAGTAGTCCGTTTTTTGATTCAGGTAAATGCACGGCTCTCACCCCCAACGGACCATGTACAGCCGGCCCGGATACGGTTCAATTCCCATTGCAGTTAGCTTTGTCAAATGTTTCTAAATCTTTAAGTTATCATACGCCTTATTATTGGTGGGTTAGGGTTTGGGATGAGCATGGCGCCCCTTCGGATATAACGCAATATAATACCACCGCGGACACTCCTCCGGAAGCGGGCGATGGCGCGAATAAAACTTTTACGACCTATATGCATGAATTCCCTGATCCGAGCGCCAGTTGGTTTCCCTCTAAACCAAGCCAGGGCGAAGAAGTCAAATTTATCGCTACCAGCAGCCAGAGGTTTTTTTCAGGCGCTCCAGCCGCGGCGCGCGATTGCCAGGAAAGCACCTGCCGCTGGCAATGGGTTGCGGACAATGCCACTATTACTAGTCCTACCGCCTCAACCACGGTTATAGTTTTTAATAACGCCAACGCCAACACTGTATATTTGACAGTGACTGACAATGGCGACACCGGCGCCACCCCGTATTACAGCACAATTCCTATTTTAGTTAACGTTAACGCCAATCTGCCGAACTGGAAAGAGGTTAAGCCGGAATAGAGGGTAATTGACGAATCTACAAATCAAATTTATCTGTGAATTTGTATTTGATTTGTAGATTGGTAATTAAATAATCATCTTATAACAAAATTTACTTTAATATTAAGCGGCATTACTTAGATGCGCAGGCTGGGTATTTTATGTTAATCAGCGGTAAAATAAAAGGCCAGTTTGGTTTTAAAAAATGTTCACGGCCGGGCTTTACTTTAATCGAGCTGGTGGTAAGTATTTTTGTCATCACTCTAATCAGCGGCATTTTTATGGTGAGTTATCATAATACCAGCAAGCGCTCGGAGCTTAATATGGCCAAGCAGAAATTAGCTTCAGATATAAGAGTGGCGCAAAACAACAGTCTGGGTTCAAAAGTTTGGAACGGAATCGCTACGCCGCCGGGCGGCTGGGGCGTGCATTTTGATAAAAATCAGCCTAGCCAATATATAATTTTTGCCGATACTAATAACAATAGAGTTTATAATGGGCCACAACAAGAAGCCGTAGAAACTAAGACTTTGCCGGCCGGCATTACGATCAGCGCTTTCTCACCGGCAGATAAATTTGATGTGGTTTTTTTGCCGCCCGATCCGGTAGTTTATATAAACGGCAAGGCCGCGGGGGATAGCGGGAGCGCCATTGCCAGCGTTACTCTGAAAGAAAACCTGAATAATTCAATCGGCGTGGTGACGGTGAATTTTCTCGGTTTAATAGACACGCAGTAAGATAAATTTTTACATATAACATTACATGGCAAGGCTAAAAAACAACAATCGAGGCTTCAGCATTTTAGAGGTTATCGTAGCGATTTTAATAATCGTTATCGGCATGATTGGCGTGATGTCGTTGGTTATTCAAAATATTAACGCCCAATATATTAATAAAAACGTTTTAATCGCTTCGGGGTTGGCGCAGGAAGGTTTGGAGCTGGTAAGAAATGTCAGAGATTTAAATTGGCTCACTTCAGGCAAGGTCTGGGACGATAATATCGTCGGCGACGGCACTTACGCCATTGATTACCGCGGCCGCAGCAGTATTACCAATATAGCGGGAGCGGATGACGCCGCGGCCAGACTTTATATTAAAAGCGCCGAACCGTACATCGGTTTGTACACCCACGACGCCAGCGACGGAGGTAATGCGCCGACAAACTTTTATCGTTTGATTACCGTAGTTGATAATACTAATTATCTTGACGTTGAGTGCACCATCCGCTGGAAAGAAGGCAGCCAAAACCATGATTATAAAGCGGAAACTTATTTATATAATTGGCGGTAAGATAAAGCGGACACTAAAAATAATATGCGAATACCGCAAATCAAAAATCAAAGAGGCGTAAGTTTGTTGGAGTTGCTAGTGGCAGTAACTATGTTTACGGTTATTATTTTGTCGGCGACTTCAATCTTTAAAATGGTGGTAGACGGCCAAAGGAACGCCATCAGCGCGCAAAATGTTCAGGAGAACATGCGTTATGCTTTAGAAAGAATGAGCAAAGAAATAAGAATGGCGCAATTAAGCAATGACGCCTGCTTGCCCGCGGCGGTTAACAAAGTTTTTAATACGGCCAGCAGCACTAGCGAGTTGTATTTTAAGAACAAAGACGGCAATTGCGTTAAATACTATTTAGAAAATAGCCGTTTAAAAATAACGGTCGTCGGAGTAGTCTCTGATTTTATTACTCCCAGCAGCCTGGAAGTAAGCAATTTAAAGTTTTACGTGGGCGATGATTTAATCGGCGCTTTTCATAGCCTTCAACCTTACGTCACCATGGTGCTGGACATAAAAGCTTTGGGCCAGGCCATGCATGGGCAGAATATGAAAATTCAAATTACGGTTTCCTCAAGATACTACGAATAAATAATGCTAATCCGCGAATATATGCGAATGCCGCGAATATAAAATATGAAAAATCCCCCTAACCCCCTTTATCAAGGGGGCAGAATAAAGAAGAATCAAAAAGGCGTGATATTGCTTATGGCTCTGCTTATTTTAAGCAGTATTTTAATAGTAACTTTGGGCGCGGCTGATTTGGTTTTTGCCGGCATAAAAATGAATCGGCTCAGCGGTTATTCCAGCGTCGCTTTTTTCGCTTCCGAAGCCGGTTTGGAGCGGGCCCTGTGGGAAGCCAGAAAAAATGACAATATCAATTCGTTTACCAATGTGCCGCTGGCCAATGGCAGTGTTTATAATGTTTCATATTCGGCCAACGGTTCAATAACTTTTAAATCGATCGGCAGTTATGGCGGGGTGAAAAGATCGGTTGAAAGCACTTATCAGGCGGATATTAATCAGTCGGCGCCGATTCCTTTGCCGGAGTAAGTTTATGGAAAAAAACGCGGCTAAAAAAAGAATTGAGAAATTAAGGCGGGAGATTGAGAAATATCGCTATGCTTATCATGTGCTGGATCAATCTTTAATTTCCGATGCGGCCTTGGACAGCTTAAAAAATGAACTGCAGCGGCTGGAGTCGGCGCATCCAGAATTGATTGCGCCCGATTCGCCCACGCAAAGGGTCGGCGGCCAGCCGTTAGAGCAATTCAATAAAGTGAAGCATTCAACGCCCCTTACTTCTTTATATGATGCTTTCAGCCCCGAAGATATGCGGGACTGGGAAAAAAGGATGAAGAAAATTTTAGCGAGCGAACAACTTGATTATTACGCTGAACTGAAGATGGATGGCTTGGCCGTGGCGCTTACGTATGAAAAAGGCCAATTTATTTTGGGCGCGACTCGCGGCGACGGCGAAACCGGCGAGGATGTAACCCAGAATTTAAAGACCATTGAAGCCATCCCGCTGATTCTCAGGCGGCCGGAAAAGGCAGAGTTAAAAAAAATCGGTTTAAGCGGCGAAGCGATCAAAAAATTATATCAGGCGCTGGACCAGGGCAGATTGGAAGCGCGCGGCGAAGCGATTATGACTAACCGGGTTTTCGCCGATTTAAACCGGCAATATAAAAAACAAGGCCTGGCGCTTTTGGCCAATCCGCGCAACGCGGCCGCCGGGTCAATCAGGCAACTGGATTCGAAATTAGCGGCCGAGCGGCATTTGGATTGCCATATCTACGCCCTGGCCACGGCGCTGGGGCTGGCCAATCATGAGCAAGAGCATGCAGTGGCCCGGGCTTTGGGTTTTAAAGTTTTAAAGCAAAATAAATATTGTAAAAACTTGGCCGAAGCCATCGCCTATCATGACGACTGGGAAAAGCGGCGCGGCCAGGTGCCGTTTGACTGCGATGGCGTGGTTATTGTGGTTAATAATTTGAGTTTATGGCCGAAGCTCGGCTTCGTGGGCAAGGGCCCCAGATTTATGATGGCCTATAAATTCGCGGCCGAGCAAGCGACCACGGTGGTGGAAGAAGTGGCTTGGCAGGTCGGCCGCACCGGTGTTTTGACGCCGACAGCGCACTTAAAACCGGTGAAAGTCTACGGCGTGACCGTGAGCCGGGCAACGTTGCATAATTTGGATGAGATTAGGCGCTTGGATTTAAAAATCGGCGACACGGTAATCATAGAACGGGCCGGCGACGTGATCCCCAAGGTGGTGAAAGTTTTAACCGATTTGCGCACCGGTTCCGAGAAAGAAATTACCGCGCCGCTTAAGTGTCCGATGTGCGGCGGCGCGGTGGAAAAGATTCAAGGCGAAGTGGCTTATCGTTGCGCCAATAAAAATTGTTATGCGGTTAATTTGCGGCATTTAAGCCATTGGGCCTCGAAAAACGCCATGGACATAGAAGGCTTGGGCCCGAAAATTATTGAACAATTGGTTAAGGAAGGTTTAGTGAAAGATGCTAGTGATTTTTATCAATTAACCGCGGGGGATTTAATGCCTCTGGAAAGGTTTGCCGATAAGTCGGCGGAGAATTTAGTCGCGGCCATCGCGGCCAAAAAGAAAGTTGATTTAGCCAGGTTTATTTACAGCCTGGGCATTAGGCATGTGGGCGAAGAGACGGCCTTGCTTCTGGCAAAGCATTTCGGCAGCTTGGAAAAAATTAAAAATGCCGAGTTGGCTGAAATAAACGCTATTTATGATTTTGGGGAAATTATAGCCAAAAGCGCTTATGAATGGTTTCATGATAAAAATAATTTAGAGCTCTTGGCCAGATTGGCGGCGGCTGGCGTCAAAGTGAAAAGCTTGAAAGCAACTTCCGAAAACGCGAAATTAGCCGGAAAAATTTTTGTTTTAACCGGTTCCCTGGAAAAATTGACAAGAGAGCAAGCCAAGGCTAAGATAAGAGAATTGGGCGGAGATATTTCTTCGTCAGTAAGCAAAACTACCGACTATGTGGTGGCCGGCGCGGAGCCGGGCAGCAAGCTGGAAAAAGCCAAAAAGCTGGGAGTGAAGGTGATAGGAGAAGATGGGTTTTTGAAAATTATAGAGGGAAAAATTTAATTTTTTATGTCTTTATCTCAAGAGGAAGTAAAACATATCGCGGAGTTGGCGCGCCTGGAGCTTACGGACCAGGAACTGGAAAAGTATGGCGGACAATTGTCCGCGGTTTTAGATTACATTGATCAGTTGAAAGAAGTGGATGTTGAGGGCGTTGCTCCGACCGCGCAAGTGACCGGCTTGGAAAACATTTGGCGCGAGGATGAAATAAAGAGCTGGCCCCAGCACCTGGTTGAAGCGGCTTTGAGCGACGCGCCGGCCAAAGAGGGAAGATTTATCAAGGTGAAAAGAGTAATCGAGTAATTACCAATTCACAAATCGGCTACAAATTCACAAATATGAATATGAGTAAGGAGGGGGACAAAGTGATTTATAAGGAGCTTAGCTATAAAGTCATCGGAGTTTTGTTTAATGTCTATAATGATCTAGGCTATGGTTATCAGGAGAAGTATTACTATAAAGCGATTGAATGTTATTTAAAGCAAGCAAATTTACAATATAATAAACAAGCGCCATTCAAAATATCAATTAAAGGTAATGTTATAGGTAGATATTTCATTGATTTTATTATTGAAGATAAAATTGTTTTAGAAATTAAAACAGGGAATTATTTTGGACGGAGAAATATTGAACAAATTAAAGGATATTTAAAGGCTACGGGTTTAAAATTAGCGATTATTGCCAATATCACATCGAGCGGAGTCAAATTTTTTAGAGCTTTGAATCCGTTAAATATACGAAAGTGATATTTGTGCATTGGTGTTAGATTTTGTAGATTTGTAATTTATGAAATCATTAAACCAGCTTACCATAAAGCAAGCCAGCCAGTTGCTGGCAAAAAAAGAAATAACTTCGGTCGCATTAACCGAGGCCTGTTTAAAACGCATTAAAGAAATTGACGGGAAGATAAAGGCGTGTCTAACAGTCTGCGAGAAAGAAGCGTTGGCAGAGGCGAAAAAGGCCGATGAGCGGCGCGCTGCAGGCGAAAGCGGGGATTTATTGGGCATCCCGTATTTTGCTAAGGACAATATTTTAACCCGCGGCATAAAAACTACGGCGGCTTCAAAAATTTTGGCAAATTACATCGCGCCGTATGATGCGACGATTATCAAAAAATTAAAGCAAGCCGGCGCAGTGCTTTTGGGCAAGACCAATCTGGATGAATTTGCCCATGGTTCTTCCACGGAAAATTCAGCTTTTGGCCCGACGCATAATCCCTGGGACTTAACGCGCGTTCCCGGCGGTTCATCCGGCGGCTCAGCCGCGGCCGTGGCTAGCGACATGTGCTTATTCGCTTTGGGCACGGACACCTGCGGCTCCATCAGATACCCGGCCGGTTTTTGCGGCATTGTCGGCCTGAAGCCGACTTATGGGCGAAGCTCTCGTTTTGGCCTGATCGCCATGACCAGTTCAACCGATGTGCCCGGACCGCTGGCCAAGACCGTGGAGGATGCAGCCATAGTGCTATCCGTGATCGCGGGAGTTGATGAGAATGACGCCACCACGGTAAATCAACCTCACCCCAACCCTCTCCTTAGTAAGGAGAGGGTAAATTTAAAGAGCATGACCATTGGTTTGCCCAAGGAGTATTTTACCGCGGGCACTGACCAGGGCGTGACCCAAGCCATAGAGCAAGCCGTGGCAACCTTGAAAAAGTTGGGCGTTAAATTCAAATCAGTAAGTCTGCCGCATACCAAATACGCTATTCCGGTTTATTATATCATTACACCATCAGAGATCAGCTCTAACTTGGCGCGTTTCGATGGCATCAAATATGGCTTAAGCGCGGCCCCCTCCCTAACCTCCCCCGCTCGTACCTCGCGGGAGAGGGGTAATGATTTAATGAGCGTCTATACCAGGAGCCGGGGCAAGGGTTTCGGGCCCGAAGCCAAGCGCCGCATTATGCTGGGCACTTATGCTTTGAGCGCCGGTTATTATGACGCTTATTATTTACAGGCGCAAAAAGTGCGCACCCAAATTAAACAAGAAATGGATAAAGTTTTACAAGAAGTTGATTGCCTTTTGACTCCGACCGCGCCGCACGTGGCGTTTAAAATCGGCGCGCCGCAATCCGCAGATCCTTTAAAGATGTATTTGGAAGATATTTTTATGGCCGGAGCGTCGCTGTCGGGCTTGCCGGCGATGTCCATACCCTGCGGCTTTGACAATGGCTTGCCGGTGGGCATGCAATTAATCGGCAGAAGATTTGACGAAGCCATGCTGTTTCGTGTCGGCTGGGCTTATGAGGCAACGACCCGGTGGCACTTAGAGAAACCAGGAATATAAATTTTCAATTTTTCGGCTCAAGGCCGACCAGCCTCGGGCTGGCAATTTCACAGATAACTTTTTATTGTTTGGAAATTAATTCATTGAATCATTGAAAATTGTTTAGAAATTAGAAATTAAAAATTAAAAATTAAAAATTAATTTTCCCTCTATGTCCAAGAAAAATAAAATAATCATATTTGTTGCCGTCATTTTGGCTTTAGCGGGTTTGGTCTATTTGGCCAAAAGCAATCGGGGCGGCGAAGGTAATCTGTCGGCGTTGCGTCCCATCGACGCCACCGATCATCTTTGGGGACGGTCGGACGCGCCGGTGCAGATGATTATTTATAGCGATTTTGAATGTCCGTTTTGCCAGCAATTTACCGATACTGTAAAAAAAGTGGCGGAAAATTTTCCTGACAAGGTGGCGATCTCTTTTCGCCATTACCCGCTTTCAGGCCACGCGGAGGCCGGCCAAGCGGCCGAAGCGAGCGAGTGCGCAGCCGAACAGGGCAAATTTTGGGAAATGTATGACAAGCTGTTTGCCGATAATCTGGCCGGCCGCTTAAGCGCGGAGCAGTACAAGAAAGACGCCGGCGACCTGGGTTTGGATGCGGCAAAATTTAATCAATGTTTGGACGACGGGAAATATAAAAGTAAAGTGGCGGAAGAAATGGCCGAAGGCGGACAGGCCGGCGTGACCGGCACGCCCACAACTTTTGTCAACGGCAATATCTATCCGGGCGCTTACCCTTATGAAGATTTTACGGCCCCGAACGGCGATAAAGAAGCGGGTATGAAGACAATTATCAGCAATTTGCTCAAATAAATGACTCAAAAATTTTTTGATAATTTGCTTGCCCAATCAATTCTCCGCCTGATTCCCAGGCTTGTTTTACCAAACCACGTCACCATGTTAAGGTTTATTTTGATTCCCCCGATCGCTTACTTGTTGCTGATTGATCAGATGCTTTGGTCTTTTGTCTTGTTTGTTGTCGCGGCTTTAACCGACGCCATAGACGGCGCCATGGCGCGCACCAGAAACCAGATAACCGAATGGGGGGAGTTCTTTGATCCTTTGGCGGATAAATTCTTGGTTGGCGTTGTGGTGATGGTTTTGGTGACAAAGTATATCAGCGTTTTTGTCGCCGGGCTGATCGTCGGCATAGAGCTTTTATTGATCATTGTGGCCCTGCATTTAAAATTAACGACGCAGAAGAGGATTAAAGCCCAAGCCATGGGCAAAGTCAAAATGGCGACCCAGGTACTTGCTCTTATTCTTTTATTCGTCTATATTTTATCTAGCCTGCCGTTATTCTTGATTTCAGCAACCTGGTGTTTCTATTTGGCCATCGCCTTTGCCGTGGTTTCGGTTTTTATTTACCGGTCAATTTAGATAATATTTTAGGAAGAGTCGCCTAGTGGTCGATGGCGCACGCTTGGAAAGCGTGTAAGGTGTAAAAGCCTTCGAGGGTTCGAATCCCTCCTCTTCCGCAACTATGGCTAAACAAAGTCATTCGGAAAAATATTGGCGCTGGCTGGCCAACATCTGGCTGGCCGTGATTGTCTTTATCATTATTATTGATTTTTGGTCCGGCGGCCACTATACCTATTTGATTTCGCCGATTTCTCTTCTTTACATTACCTTGCTCACGGTTTATATCGGCTCCAAAGAATTCAAGCGCTGGTTTAATCATTATCAGGGCCATCATCCGGGAGAAATCGCTTTGGTTATTTGGACTGTTTTGATTTTCATTTTAATCATTTCCAACGCTTATCTCGGCTCTTCTTATCATATATCGCAGGATACGATTTCCACCTATCTGGTGGTGGTGACTTTATTTATCGCTTCTCGCGGCTCCAGAGCATTTTATACCCGCCGCCAGCGCTGATCGTTCAATATGAAATTTATTTTATCCATCAATTATTTAGTCTGGCTGGCGGTTTCCGGGATATTTTTCGCCGCCGGCGAATTTTTGTCAAAAAAATTCGCGCTTAATCCCAAGCTAAGCTGGGTGGCGCTTATTTATTTGGCTTACGGCCTGGGAATTTTGGCTTGGCTGCCGGCGATTTTGCAAAAAAATCAGCTGTCAATCGTGGGCACGATTTGGTCGGTTCTCAGCTTGCTCACCACCATCTTGATTGGCATTTTGATTTTCGGAGAAAAATTAAACGCCGTAGGCGTGCTTGGCGTCATTACGGCCGTCCTGGCTGTGATTTTATTAAGCAACGCCAGCGCCGCCTGACATGAAGATTTTGCCGGCTGGCGCGTACTAATAAGTAGTAGGTCCTAAATTCACGCCATGGTTCCTAATTCTTCGACTGATCAACTAAGCGACGAAGAGATCGTTGAATTAACCTTGCAAAACAAGGATAATTTTTTATTTATTATCAATCGTTATAAGGTCAAGCTGTATAATTTCATCAGGCGCATAACTAAAGTAAGCAGTGAAGACGCGGAAGATCTGCTGCAAGAAATTTTTCTTAAAATTTATTTAAATTTAAACGACTTTGACCGCAGCTTGAAATTTTCTTCCTGGGCTTACGCGATAGCGCGCCATCAGGTGATCAGCCGCCATCGCAAATTGCAGGCCAGGGCCGAGGGCCATGCCATCGCGCTGGAAGACGAAGGCGTTAATAAAATAATCTCCAACCTTGATTTGCAAAAAGACCTGGATTTGGCGTTGCAGAAAGAAAAGATCCTTAAGATTTTGGACGGGTTGGGAGAAAAATACCGCGAAGTTTTGGTTTTGAAATTTTTGGAAGAAAAAAGCTATCAGGAAATATCCGACATCATTAAAAAACCGATTGGCACGGTCGGTTCAATGATTAATCGAGCTAAGGCGGAATTTAAAAAAGAATTAGCGGAGCAAAAAATTAAATTATAAATGGGCGATGTTAGCTATAGAATCTCAGTTAAATTTATTTAATTTTTTTTCACTGCGGAGCTCGCCGACTGTTGACTTTACTGAAATTATCCGAGGCCAGGCCAAACCAGCCGGTGTTGTTTTCGCGAGCTGGAGATGACTCAAACAATCCTCGCTCAAAAAATTAAATAAATTTAACCGAGATAAGCAAATTAATTGGTGCAATTTATAATTATAAATATATGACATTAGATAAAAATTTTGGCCAGGAATTGCTTAATAAAATCGACAATCAGCATCTTCAGCCAAAACCCAGATGGCAATTTTTGCTAAAAAATTATATTGTTTGGCTATTGGGCGCGCTGTCGCTGGTTTTGGGTTCGGTCACCATGGCGCTGGTTTTGTATATGTTGCGCTATGATGAGTTGGACGTTTATCGAAGAGCTGGCGGACAAATTTGGAACGAAGCCTTACTAATTGTGCCTTTGTTTTGGCTGGTTTGCCTGATCCTTTTTATATTGTTCGTTTTCTATGATTTTAAGCTTACCAAAAAGGGCTATCGCTATTCTTTGGTGGCGGTTTTGTCCATTATTATTTTAACTAGCGTCATTTTGGGCGGAGCTTTTCACCTGCTGGGAGTGGGTAAAATAGTGGACGATGCCTTGGGCCGACGAGCGCCATTCTATGACCGGATTATGAATCCGGGCATAAATTTCTGGTCGCAACCGACGGCCGGCCGGCTGGTGGGCGTTATTACCCAGCAAACCAATGCCGACGAATATCTGCTCTTAGACGGAAGCGGCATCAGATGGGCTGTGTTAACGGCCGGCGCGAAAAGAGATCGGCGCGCTCAAATAATCATCGGCCTGCCGGCCCGTTTCTTGGGCGAAGCGCAGGATGATCATTATTTCAGGGCTGAAGAAATTTTACCGGCCATTCCTTCCGGCAGCGGGTTCTTCCTGCGTTTCAACAATCTGCCTCCGCCCGGATTGGAGCGGGACCAAGAATTTTCTCCTTAAGCAGAAAATATTTTTCAGAAAAAGCCGTTGAGCAGACGGCTTTTTCTTTTTGAAGAAAAAAATATCGCCTGCGTATTATTAAACAGGGCGACGTTAAAAAATATATCTCCCCTTAACAATTAATCGTCTTCCGCCATAAATCAGCAACCAAGCTATTTTATGGCAGAAGCATAAAAACTATGAAACAAAAAAAATTAATTACCGCGGCTATCGCTTTGACTTTATTGGCCTCGACCGCCGGCATAGCTTCAACCGTTTTAGCCGCCGATAATGCCGGCTCTTTGCCGATAATTGGCAAATTCTTCGGCGGAGAGCGGAAAAATAAGCCGGCTGAATTAACCGCAGCGCAGAAAGCGGCCATGCAAACCAAAACGGCGGCGGTGAAAACCGCGCTGGAAAACAGCGATTACAACGCCTGGGTAACGGCCGTGAAAGCGATAAATGAGAATGCTCCGGAATTGAAGAAGGTCACGACCGGCAATTTCAGCGAATATGCAGCCAAATTCAAGGACGGGGAAGCCAAAATGGCTGAACAGCAGACCAAGGCCGCGGCGGTAAAGACCGCGCTGAAGAATGGCGATTACAATGCTTGGGTGGCGGCCGTTAAGGCGTTGGATGCCAGCGCGCCGATCTTAGACAAGGTCAACGCCAATAATTTCAGCCGCTATGTCCAAGCCAACAACTTAAGACAGCAGGCCGATACTATTTTGCAAGAATTGGGCGTTAATGGTCCGGCAGCGATAGGCGGCAGAGGCCCGGGCCATGGTCCGAATGGCGATCGCGGCTTCGGCGGCGGCAGATTCATGGGTGCAGACAAAACTGAAACCAATAATTAATTAGGCCGAACAGCGGTCTATAAATAAGAGAAGAGGAAGGGCTCTATGGGGTTAGCCCTTCCTCTTTTTATTGCCCATGAAGAAAAAAAACCATGATGCGTATATACTAGCATGCAAGTCAATGATCAATTGGCGTGCCATAATGGCAATCATCATCCTGCGGTCAGACAACATGTTAAATAAATCCTTGATTATCATAGACAACAAAAACGGCATAAGCGGCGCGCTTATGCCATTTTTGTCTGGAGACTTGGCCGACCGGCGCTTTGACCTAATCAAATTTTTAAACTATGATAAAATTGTTAGTAGGCTGATTTAAACGATTTTAATTTATGAAGCTAATTTTAGACGAAAATCAACTTGATCAAGCGCCGGAAAATCTTTTGAGGCAAGCCGGCTATAAGTATTTCGTGGATCCGCGCAGCGGCCAGGAAAGTTTTACCCGGCCGTTCAATCGCGGTTTTTATCCCAGATTCCATGTCTATGTTGCCAGAGAGAATGGGCAGATCGTCATTAATTTGCATTTGGATCAAAAACAGGCCAGCTATTCGGGCGCGCACGCGCATAACGCCGAGTACGACGGTGAGCTGGTAGAGCAGGAAATAGCCAGAATTAAGAGTTATGTGCCGACGAGTTTTCGGGTATAACAGGAAAAATTTTTAATTTTTAATTTTTAAACAATTTTTAATGCTTCAATTTTCAATATGCCAAACCCTTCTGATGAAATAAAATCTAAACTGGACATTGTGGAAGTGATCCGCGAATATGTTCCGCTTAAGGCGGCCGGCTATAATTTTCGCGCCAATTGTCCGTTCCACCGGGAGAAAACCCCGTCTTTCATGGTGAGCCCGGAAAAGCAAATTTGGCATTGTTTCGGCTGCGGCAAGGGCGGCGATATTTTTTCTTTCATCATGGAAATTGAAGGCTTGAGTTTTATTGAAGCTCTCAGGCTGTTGGCCAAAAAAGCCGGCGTTACTTTAAAAAAATCCGATCCCGCGCTTACTTCTAAAAGGAATAGCCTGTTGGATATTATGGATTTGGCCGTGGAATTTTACCATAAAGTGCTTACGGCCAGCCCGGCGGCCGAGGCCGCCCGCGCTTATTTAAAGAAAAGAGGGTTGAGCGACGAGACGATTACCGGTTGGCGCCTTGGCTATAGCCCGAACGCCTGGGACACGCTATTGAATTTTTTACGCGGCAGAGGCTTTAAGGAAAACGAGATTTTTTTGGCCGGCTTAATCGTCAAGAAAGAAAAAGCGCCGGGGTTTTATGATCGCTTTAGAGGCAGAATCATGTTTCCTCTATGCGATATCGGCGGCAACGCCGTCGGTTTTAGCGCCCGGGTAAGCCCGGAAAGAGAAGCGGAGGAAAAGATGGGTAAATATATTAATACGCCGGCGACCATGATTTATGATAAATCAAAAATCCTCTTCGGCCTGGACAAAGCCAAAATGGCGATCAAGGCGGAAGACGCGGCGGTCTTGGTGGAGGGCCAAATGGACTGCATTACCGCCCAGCAGAATAACTTCAAAAACGTGGTTGCTTCTTCGGGCACGGCGCTTACCGCCGAGCAAGTAAGTTTGATAAAACGCTATACCAATAATTTATTTTTGTCATTTGACATGGACCAGGCCGGCGACTTGGCGTCCGAACGGGGCATCGCCACGGCCATGGCGGCGGAAATGCAGATTAAAGTCATTGAAATTATCGGAGCCAAAGATCCGGATGAGTGCATTCGGGAAAATCCAGACGCTTGGCGCCAGGCGGTTAAAGAAGCTAAGCCCATGATGCAATATTATTTTAACAAGACTTTCGCCAAGTTCAATAAAAATGAACTCGCGGGCCAGCGGCAAAGCGTCAATATTATTTTGCCGATAATCGCCAAATTCGGCGCGAAAATTGAGCAGGATTTTTGGCTGAGGAAATTAAGCCAGGAGATTGACGCCAAGGAAGATTCTTTAAGAGAGAAGTTAAGCGAGATCATGGCGGCTCAAGAGCGCGCTTTGGACAAAAAATTCAATCGGCCAGGCCGGCCGATAGCAGAATCAACCGGTCGCGCGGAAGCGGTTGCCGATGATGCAAAACAAAGCAGGGAAATTAAACTAAGCGAAACGCTTTTGGCTTTGGCGATAAAGTATTGGCCGCAGCTGGAATATATCATTAACCATTTAGCGCCCGATGATTTGGCCGGCGACAGCAACAAATCATTTTACAAAAATTTAATTATCTATTATAATAAGCTCATAGATTTCTGGACTCATGAGGGAGGCAGTTTTGATTTGGCAATAAATTATCATGATTTTAAAGACTGGTTGAATAATCCCGGCAATTTATCGCTAAATTCGGATGTTGATGAAATGGACTATCAGTCCGACTGTTTAAAGTGTTTGGTTCTTTTGGATAAGCTGGTTCTTTTGGCCGACAAAGATTTCTACGATTACACGGTAGAGCAGGCCAAGGCCGAAGTGATCAGTTTGGTGGCGGCTTTAAGAATCAACAGTTTGAATAAGCGGCGCCGGCAAATCATCAAGCTGATCGCCAGCGCTGAAAAGGCGAAGACGGAAGAGAGCGCCGGGGAATTAAAGGAACTGATGGAGGAGTTTAAAACCATTACCGAAGAAATCAAATTGATAGAAATAAAATAAATGATCCAACTATTAAGATATATGTCGAAGAAAAATAAAAAAAACAGCAAAAAATCCAGGCAAAGAAAATATCAGCCGAAATTCAAGCGGAAAAAGGCGGATAAAGCGCGGCATAAATACTTTAAAAAATACGCGAAGAAGGCGAAGCAAAAAAGGGGAGCGGGCAAGAGAGCCGAACCGCAGGCAGAGCATCTGATTGCCAAGCCGACCGAGGAGCAGATAAAAAATTTAATCGTTAAAGGTCGCTCGCGCGGTTTTATCACCGAAACCGAATTGCTTCATATTTTTCCGGAAGTTGAAGAATATATTTTTGATTACGAGTTGACTTTGGAGGAATTGCAGAAAAATGGCATCCAGATCATTGAAGACACGGGCGGATTTTTGGGTTTGGGCGACGATATTAAGAAAAAAACCTCGCAAATCAGCGGCTTTAATGAAAAGAAAAAGTACGACATCTCGGAATTAAGCGCCGATTCAATCCAGATGTATTTAAGGGAAATCGGCAAAGTGCCGCTCTTATCCAGCGAGGAAGAAGTGGAATTGGCCAAGCGCAAGGAAAAGGGCGATAAAGAAGCGGAAAGGAAGCTGATTGAAGCCAACCTGCGCTTGGTGGTTTCCATCGCTAAAAAGTTTACCGGCTCAAAGGGGCTGTCGCTTTTAGATTTGATTCAGGAAGGCAATATCGGCTTGTTTCGCGCCGTGGAAAAATTCGAGAACCGCAAAGGCTACAAGTTTTCCACTTACGCCACCTGGTGGATCAGGCAGGCGATCACCCGGGCGCTGGCCGACCAGTCCCGCACTATTAGGATTCCGGTGCATATGGTGGAAACCATCAATAAATTCCAGCAGGTTCAGCGCCAGCTGATCCAGGATTTGGGCCGCGAGCCTTTGCCGGAGGAAATTGCTTCGGAGATGGGCGAGGAGATTGATAAGGTAAGACATGTCATAAAAATATCCCAGGATACGATTTCCCTGGAAACCACCATCGGCGAGGATGATGAAGATTCCACGCTGGAAGATTTTATTGAAGACGTGAAGAATGTCACGCCTGATCGTTCGGCCGCTTTGCGCTTACTAAAAGATTACGTGAAAGACGTGATTAAAGAGTTGACGCCGCGCGAACAAAAAATTTTGGAATTGCGTTTTGGCTTGGTAGACGGCGTAGCCCATACACTGGAAGAAGTCGGCCGCGAGTTTGACGTCACCCGCGAGCGCATCAGGCAAATTGAAGCCAAGGCGATTGAACGGATTCAGAAGCATGCCGGCATCAAGAAGTTGAGAGATTACCAGTAGGTCAATTATCAATTAAAAATTACGAATTACGAATGCTATTTGACAGTGGGCCGGTTTTAATTTAATATATTATCAGTCAAAATTAAGAATTGCGTTTATACGAATTAATGCAAGTTAATTCGTAATTTTTAATTGCTAATTGATAATTGAATTTATTCCCGGGTAGCGCAGCGGTAGCGCAGCGCGCTGTTAACGCGTTGGTCGTCGGTTCGAATCCGACCCCGGGAGCCAAGAAAACAATCTGGCCTTTTGCCAGATTGTTTTATTTGCTCCGATTTTATACCGAAGCTCGAACTGAATTTAAAAAAAGGTTTTAAACGATTTTATATAAAGCTTTTAAAAGCAATAATTTCCTCGCGGGCAAAGCCCGGCTTTAAAAAAACTGCCAAAGAACCTGTAAAAAATATCGGCTCGAACTTTATTTTAAGTCAAAAGTAAACTTTTCTTTTTTCTTGTATTCCATTTTGTCATATTACATTTTGTAATATATCATATAAATAGATACATAGCAATAATATGAGCAATTTATATTCAAAGGAACATAAAATTATAGTCCAGAAATTAATAAAAGCCCGTCTTGAAGTGGGTCTTAATCAAATTGAAGTAGCTAAAAAATTGGGTCGTTCTCAATCCTATTTATCGAAAATTGAATCTGGTCAGCGCAAAATCGATGTAGTTCAGTTAAGGAAGTTTGCTGAAATTTATAAAAAAGATATTAATTTTTTTCTAAAATAAATATGAAATGTATTGAATGTAATCGTAATAAAGCAACTCGGAAAAGCTTTTGCGAATCCTGTTTTAATGAAACAAAAATATGCCGAAGGTGTCAACAACGGAAAAGCATTTTTGAATTTGAAAAGAATCAAAAAACGATTCGTGGTAAAGTATCAAGAAGGGGTGAATGCAGAGAATGTCGCAAGTGGAAACGACCTATGCCCCAAAAAGCAAGAGAGGAATTTGAAAAAACAAGCCCACAGCCTCCTATAGGTAAACCCTTTCATTGCCCTATTTGCGATAGAACAATAATCAGGCAATATAAAAATGATGTTGTGTTAGATCACTTCCACAGTACTGGCGAGATAAGGGGTTGGATTTGCAGAATGTGTAATAATAGTATGGGAATGATGGAGGATAATGAGATTATATTAAAACGGGCAATAAAATGGCTACGGGGTACTTTAAAATAGAGATTTTTGTTTTAATCTTTCTTCAGCTATTTTACAATATTCAGAAGAAATATCAATTCCAATAAAATTTCTTTTATTAAGTTTAGCGATTTTGCATGTAGTTCCACTGCCACACATAGGGTCTAATACCACATCGCCAGGAGTTGTCCAACTTATAATATGATCTCGCACCAATTTTTCCGGGAATATAGCAGGATGCTTATAAGCAATACTATCACTCGAAGAATGGCCCCTTCCTATAAGATATTCCCAAACATTCGTTCTTCTTCCATACTTAGAATATCCAGCCCTCCTTTGCTTTAATAGCGTACCATCGTGTAGTCGTTTTGTGCCGTTATCACCATCACGTTCATCTTTATTTTCCCTATCTTTAATAAGGTTTATTGTTTTTGGCGTACCCTTACTTAATATAAACATATATTCAAAAGCCTGCCAGTATGTATTATTATTACCAACGGCACCTCGCGGAGTTTTTAGGTATATCATTGTATCAAAAAGATTAAATCCTATTCGCTTGAAATATAGAGCTTGTCTAAAAGATGTACCTGTTTCATCGCCCTTAATCGTTTGGTCTCCGACAACCCATACTATAACTCCGCCTTTTTTCATAACCCTGAACAAACCTTTTGCCATACCTTCAAAATCAAACGAGTATCCATTATAGCTTCTTAGATTGTCATATGGAGGTGAAGTGACTACTAAATCTATGGAGTCGACAGGTATTGATTGCATAATATCAACTGCATCTCCGCAAATAATTCTATTAAGAGGCAATTTTTTTTGTTTTTTTTCTAGGTCTGTTATATGTAATAATTCATTTTTTTCATTCTTTATTACATCGAGAACTACACCTTGGATTGAAAATTCTTTATCTCTCTTTATGATAATTGGTTCAAAATTTTTATTAGCAGGTTGCAATCTAATGTATTTTTTTTCCTTATAAAATTGTTTTAAAGTTGCTTCCTGGTTATCAATAAGAGCTACGACTTTCTGACCGTTAACAGCAGTATTTTGTTTTTTTACTAAAATTATATCACCATCATTAATATTCTCTTCAATCATACTATCACCGGCCACTTTTAATGCATAAATATTGCCGCTTCTCGGTAGTGAGCTTTTTGGTATCGCGATAGTTTCTTTTTCTTCAATCGCTTCTATCGGTTGTCCTGCGGCAATAGTTCCTTCGAGTGGGATTTGTATAAAATCATCAACAGTTTTTTTAATTTCTATTCCTCTTGAAGAGTTGTCATTTTTAAATAGGTAATTCTTATTTATCAATGCTTCAACATGTTGGTGAACAGTAGAAAGCGCGGAAAGTCTAAAGCGTTTCTTTATTTCTTTATAAGTAGGGGATATGTTGCGCTTTTTAATATATCCCCCAATAAAATCTAAAATCTGTTTTTGTCTCTTTGTTAGAGTTTGCATATTATTGACATTATTTATCCACATGTTATATTTATAGTATATACCGAAAATTTACCGAAGTCAAAAACAGTGTATTATAAAAAGTTTTATGAATAAAACTGATCCCATTATCAAAGATACGGCATATCAAAATCAAGCACGCGATATAACCGCTTGGCTTAGCTTAGCCGACAATGATTACCTCGCTGCTCGCACCCTCATACGAAGAGGACTATTAGTTCAAGGAGCTATTTTATCTAACTCAGCGATAGAGAAATATTTAAAAACAGTGCATCGTATTAAAAATATAAAATTTGATAAGCGAGGAGAAAAGGCACACAATTTGGTTAATTTATACAATCAACTCAAAGAAACTGACTCTCGCAAGGATTTAAGCGAAAGTTTTTCAAAATTCAGCGTTCGGATTTTCGCTAAAAAAAGTTCGGATTTCGTTCAGCGTTCGGAGCATAACGAAAATTACCCTAATATCAGGGTAATTTTTTTATAACCAGATTACTTTTTCCGAACTTTGTATTGTTCGTGTTATAATGATATAAGGATAAATAATATATACTATGAAAGAAATAAGACTCGAAGAGCCAAAAAAGGCAGATGTAAAAATTACAAATATTGATGAATTGTATAATTCACCAGATGTGGTTGCCCTAAAAGATAAAATTGAAAAAATAACTAAAGAAAGAAAGTTACTTTGGTATAAAGGATTAAAAATTGAGGAGTGGAATAAAAAAGTAGAAAAGTTGAATAAAAAATTTGGGGCAAGTCTAGGGACTTTAGAATTTATGCACCATATGGCGAAAAACAAAGCAGTTGGACTTAGCCCAAATATGCTTTTAAAAAGATGGCAAGATTTAAAAAATTTTTGGGAAGAGCCCAAAGGTTCGCAAGTAAAAACTTGCTATGTACCAGATATTGCTTTAATACATACCTTATTGGGAGAAGACTTAAGCGGTAGAACCATAGTAGAGGTTGGGCCAGGAAGAGAAGGAGTAGCGATATTGGCGTATCTTGCCTCCCGTGGGGCAAAAACTATTGCAATAGACGTTGAGCATCCCGGCGATGATTTTTTAAAAAAGTATCCGAATGTAGAATTTATTAATGATAGCTGGGAAAACATTGAAGAATGTATGAAGGGAAGAAAAGCAGATGTTATTTATACTCATAATATGCATCCGAATCCAGAAGGTGGTGGGAGATTTGAGAATAGTAAAGAAGACTTTGAGAAACATGTTTCCGAGGCGATGGACAGGGTCCTGGTTCCCGGAGGAGCATATATTGGACATCATGTAGAAGCCGATTATGTTTTATCTTATGCAGAAGATTTTATTAAAACAAAAGGTTATAAAACAAATTCTTTTTCTTCTCCTTTGGGGTCGAGAGACTATATGGATGATATGAAAAGAGAAATTAGCCCTAAAGGGTCAATAGAATTTTCAGAAACAGAAGTTTTAGAAAAGCTTGAAGAGTCGAGCAAAAAGGCACCTTTTTACGGTTATATAAAAGTAGTACAGAAATCAGCAGGATAAAATATCCGTCCTAATAGTGCTGCCTTTTTCTTAGTAGATTAAATATTATCTTACTATTGGGACGAATTACTTAATAAAACAAAGTTTATCGAACTTTTCCAGACTGATTTTTACCAGCCGATAGATGTTGTATAGTTCGGTAAATATGTAATTCGCGGAGCAAATAAAAAAAGTTCTAAACGACCGACCCCTAATAGGGGGACGGTCGTTTTGCTATGCGACCGGTTTTTGTTAATTCACTTTATTGAGGTCGTTTTTTATGCTATGATTAAATAATCAAGAATAAATTTTTTAATCTTACCATAACCCCCATTCTCGGGAAGGTTGTGGTATAAAAATAAATTTACCTATAAATTAAATCAAGTGTTCAGATGTTAGCAATCTTTTACCGGTTCATTGATAAATATCATTAGAGCGCATCAGTCAAACAGCGGTAGGACACTAAAGTTTCCTATCGTAACGATTTACA
>JAQTVB010000043.1 GCA_028707005.1 Patescibacteria group bacterium | reverse complement strand
GGGCCGGATTATGAAGTCTTGACTTTAGACCGCAGAAAAAAGACTTTCCGCCACCAGAAGTTGCCGGCTATAAAGCCACCAGGGTAAAAGCGCCCGATGAATTGTACGCGCAGATTCCCCGCGTCAAAGAAATTGCCGCCGGTTTTAATATTCCGATTTATGAATTGGCCGGCTGGGAAGCCGACGATTTAATCGGCACCATCGCCCGGCTGGTTGACGGAGGGGTGGAAAAAATCATCGTTACCGGCGACATGGATACTCTGCAGCTGATCAACAATCACACCAAAGTTTATACCATGAGGCGCGGCTTAACCGACTCCACGATTTATGACGCCCAAGCGGTGCAAGAAAGATACGGGCTCAAGCCCGAGCAGATGATTGATTTCAAAGCTTTGCGCGGCGATCCATCGGATAACATCCCGGGCGTCAAGGGCATCGGCGAGAAAACCGCGTCCGAGCTGCTCAAGCAGTTCGGCACGCTGGATGAAGTATATAAGCATGTAGAAAATAAGAAAACCAAAGATGAAATACGGCCCAGAATATTGGCATTGTTAACGCAATACAAAGATGATGCTTACATGAGCAAGGAGCTGGCAACCATAAAATGCGATGCCAAGATTGATTTTAATTTGCAACAGGCGCGTTTCGGCGATTTCGACCGGTTGAAGCTGGCTGAATTATTCAATGAATTAGAATTCAAATCTTTGCTGCCGCGCTTAGCCGGCTTGGCCGATCTTTCTTTAAAGCGGCGAGAAAAACAGCCGGGTTATCAAGCGGAGGATAAATTTGCCAGAGACCGGGAATTATTCAAATATGAGTTGGTGGATGATGATAAAAAGTTCAATTCTTTTTTAAAGAAGCTGGCCAAGCAGCCGGAGTTCACCTTTGATACCGAGACCGCCAATTTCAATCCGGTAAGCGCCGAATTGTTAGGCATCAGTTTTAGCTGGCAAGCGGGAGAAGCGTATTATATCAATTTTCAATTACCAATTACCAATTATCAATTAAAAAATGCCGACCTATTTAATTATCGCGAGAAAAAAAGTGAAAGTCGAATTCATAAAGAATGGCTGGAGAAATTAAAACCCATCTTTGAAGATGAAAAGGTGAAAAAATACGGACATAATATTAAGTACGATCTTGAGGTTATGGCCAGTCAAGGCGTTAAGGTCAAGGGCGTGGCCGGCGACTCCATGGTGGCTTCATATTTATTGAATCCGGGCAGCCGCCAGCATAATTTAGACGCCGTCACTTTTAGCGAACTGCACCATCAAAAGATTACTAAAGAAGATTTGTTGGGCAAGGGCAAGGAGAAAATCAGTTTTGCTCAAGTGGCTAAGGAGAAAATCTCTATTTATTCCTGCGAAGACGCGGATTTTACCAACCGCTTGATTAAAAAGTTGACGCCAGAATTAAAAAAGCAAAAGCTGGATAAATTATTCAATGAGATGGAAATGCCATTGGTTTTGGTCTTGGCCGCCATGGAAAATAATGGCATAAAAATTGATCAAAAATTTTTGAGCGAGATGAGCCGGGAAGTAAACAAAAAAATCGGCCGCCTGGTAAAAAAAATCCATGAGTCGGCCGGGTCGGATTTTAATATCAACTCCACCCAGCAGTTGCGGGAAATTTTATTTGAAAAATTGGCCATTCCGGCTTTGGGAATCGGTAAAAACAAAACCGGTTTTTCTACCGGAGCGGAGGAACTGGCCAAGTTTAAGGGATTGCATCCGATTATTGATCTGATCCAGGAATACCGCGAACTTAGCAAATTAGCCAATACTTACATTGACGCTTTGCCCGAGCTGGTGAACCAGCGAACCGGCCGGCTGCATACCAGTTTTAACCAAACCGTGACGGCCACCGGCCGACTGTCTTCCAGCGAGCCGAATTTGCAGAACATTCCGGTGAGAACCGAATTGGGGCGGGAGATACGCAAAGCCTTTGTGGCCGAGGCGGGCCATAAATTATTAAGCTTGGATTATTCGCAGATTGAATTGCGCTTGGCGGCCCATATGTCCGGCGATAAAAAAATGGTTAAAGCCTTTTTAGATAATGAAGACATTCATGCGGCAACAGCCGCGGAGATCAACCGAGTGGCTTTAAGCGCGGTAACGCCGGCCATGAGGCGGGAAGCCAAAGCGGTGAATTTCGGCATTCTCTACGGCCAAGGACCGCACGGGCTGGCGCAGGGCGCGGATATCCCCTACGCGCGCGCTAGAGAATTTATTGATAAATATTTTGTGGTTTATGCCGGCGTTAAAAAATTCGTGGATCAGACCATTGAATTGGCGCGGGAGAAAGGCTACACGGAAACCATGTTCAAGCGGCGCCGGTTTTTGCCGGAGATCAACTCTTCGGTGGTGCAGGTGCGCAAGGCGGCCGAACGCATGGCCATCAACACGCCGTTGCAAGGCACGGCCGCGGATATCATCAAGATGGCCATGATTAAAATTAAAGATTTAATTGAAAAGGAATATGGCGCCAAGGTAAAGATGCTTTTACAGGTGCATGATGAATTGGTTTTTGAAGTCAAAAATGATTTGGTTAAAGAGGCGGCCGAAAAAATCAAGACCATCATGGAACAGGTGATGAAATTAAAAGTGCCGATCGTCGTGGACGCGAAACAGGGGGAGAATTGGGGGGAGATGGAAACAATTAAAAATTAACAATTACGAATTACGAGTGAATTATGAATTTAAACTCGCTAAATAATAAAAAAATCGGAATTTTGGGATTAGGTCTGGAAAATCAGGCTTTGGTTAAATATTTATTAAAGCATAA
>JAQTVB010000006.1 GCA_028707005.1 Patescibacteria group bacterium | reverse complement strand
CCTACACGACGCTCTTCCGATCTGGGCCGCTTCTTACTCCGCAATCTATTTCCTGAAAATCTTTAATCAAAGTTTTGAGCCCGATTTTGCTCCAACGATAATAATCGTTGGGTGAAGAATGAAAATTAGCCACGAACGGAACCGTCAGATAGAGTATCGCGCCGGGCTTCATCACTCTATGCATTTCCCCCACTACTTTCTCCGGATTATGCAGGTGTTCTAAGACATACTCATTAATGACCGCGTCAATCGAATTATCGGCGAACGGCAGGTCGGAAATATCGGCCACAATGTCCACATTGTCAAAAGGACAAAAATCAACATTAATCACATCGGCTCTGATTCTTTTTATGCCCGAGCCGAGATTTAAGATTATCTTGTTCGGGTCAACATTTTTAATCGCCTCCTTAGGGCTCTTACCGACGGCCGAAGAGCCCAGAATAAAATATAAAAAAGAAAAAATTCTAGGATATTTTTTAAGCGCAAGCTTAAATTGATTGATTAAAGTGTCATTATTGCCTTGTCTGAATCCCTGATCGGCATTTTTTATAAAATGCGCCTGGCCATTTTTAATAAAAAAGCCGCTTCTATTTTTTTTAAAAAACAGCGTTTTTTGCTTGATAACTAAAGTAAAATTATCTTCGGTTTTATTTTGTTCAGCTTCTGAATTCATTTTTTAGCAATTACCGTCCAGCCGCAATTATTCGGCGGACGGTTGATTTTAATATCTGTAAGCTCCAACTCTTTGAATAGATTCCGCACTTCATCTTTAGTCCAATAGTTGGCCACCTCGGGAATAAGCTGGTCAAAAACAATACTCTGGACATGCCAAAATTTAAAAGTTGATAACTGCTGGAAATAATCGCCAGGGCCTTTAAATATTTTTACAAATAGCCAAAGGGGAAGGGAAAAAAAATAACTTAACCAATGCACTAAACCGACGGATAATTTTGAGGTTAGACTTTTCCTGATCGGGCTGACATATTTTTTTATCCATTCATTCCCCTCATAACTATACACCCAGACGATTAAAGTTCCGCCGGGCTTAAGCGCCCGGACTAATTTTTTTAAGGCCAGTTCGGGCTCGGCCAAATGATGTATCACGCCGATGCTCATGGCAACGTCAAACTCATTTTGCCAGCTTATCTCATAGATGCTCTTGAATAAAACTCGCGCGTTTTTAAAATCAGCCAGATTCTTTTTTGCCGCCGCCACGGACCTCTGGTCATAATCAAAAGCGGTTACTTCGCCCACTCCCCACTTCAACGGCCAATAGCTGTTCCGCCCCATGCCGCAGCCGGCATCCAAAACCTTTTTACCCTTAAAAAAATCCGCGCCTAAAGGAAAAATCCAATTAATAAACTGCTTTTCGTAATTTGGGTCTAGGGCAGAATATTTATTCCATTCGTAGCCGAAGCGCGCTTCTGAACTCATAATTTTGTCAATAAATATTTTTAATCATTACTCCCAAAATTTGCATTTATCATTATGCCAAATATCTTTTTTATCTATCGGGTAAATCCAGCATAAAGTTGGCATTTTTTTAGTTTTATAAACGCCGCATCTGCCGTCTTTAAAATATTTGCACTTGAACCATAATATTTTTTTATCGCAGCAATAAGTGCAATCGCCGCACGAACTCTGCCTTAACTTAAGCTGCCTTAAGATATACCAGGGCGCGAAGACGTAAATCAGCCTGCGACGTATAATTTTATAAATATCAGATAACATAATATTTTTCTAAAAAACGTCAAATCGACCATTTTTCCCGCCACATCTGAAATACCATTAAAGTCCAGATTAGTTTGCGATTATCCGCCCGGCGGGAAAAATGATCCTCTAATAATTGATTTATATACTGATAATTAAATAACCCCCGCTTTTTAATTCTGGTCTCGCTCAATAAATCCACAACTAACGGCTTTAACTCTTTGGTGAGCCAAGCCGCCAGCGGCAGGCCAAAACCCTTTTTGGGGCGATAGATAATTTCTTTGGGCAACTTATCCGCCATTAACCTCTTGAGAATATGCTTGGTTTTAAAACCGTTTATTTTAAAATCAAGCGGCAGACTATTTACAAAATCAACTACTCTATAATCCAGGAGCGGCGCCCTTACTTCCAGCGAATTAAACATGCTGGCCCGGTCTACTTTCACCAATATATCATCCATCAGGTACATTCGCAAGTAAAGATAAATCATTTGATTAAAATACGATTCCTCTTTCAGATTAACCAGATAGTTATCGATTTCAATAAACTCATTTTGATCTTTTAATTCTCCCCAAACTTCTGGCAAAAATAATTTTTCGCGTTGATTTTTATTGAACGCGCCAAGCCATCTTTGATGGCGATATTCTTTTTTCCCATAGAAACCGTCGATAAACTTTTTTGCCTTAAAATCAAAACTGATATTGTTAAATGAGGTTGGCAAACTTAAGGCTATTTTTTCAATTATTTTTTTTCTAACTGCTAAAGGGATTTTATCATAAATTGCGGCGATTTTATGGGCGATAAAAGTATCATAGCCGCAAAATAATTCATCGCCGCCGTCACCGCCTAAAGCGACCGTCACCGCCTGCTTGGTAAACTCGGATAATAGATAAGTCGGAATAATAGAAGCGTCAGCCATCGGCTCGTCAAGCAAATCGGCAATTTTTGGAATTAGTTTCAAACTATCATCAGCGCTTAATATTTTCTCATAATGCTCGGTGCCTAAAAAATTGGCCGCTCGCCTGGCATAGCCTGATTCGTTAAAACTTCCTTCTTTAAAACCGATGGAAAAAGTTTTTATCTTGCGCGCGCTATTTTTTTGGGCATAATAAGCAATGGTGCTGCTATCTATTCCTCCGCTCAAAAATATTCCCAACGGCACATCGCTCATTAATCTGCTTTTCACTGCTTGGTTTATAATGTTATCTAATTCGGCAACGGCCTCCTCGATTCGTAATTGATTACGCCAGCTGGCGGACGTAATTGATGATTGAAAAGTTATGTCCCAAAACTTTTTCTTTTTTACCGCGCGGCCGTCATATTCCAGATAATGGCCGGGTTCCAGCTTCTTGATTCCTTGCAAAATCGAATGCGGCGTGGGAACATATTCATGGAGTAAATACTTATTAAGCGAAGATAAATCCAGCTCCGCCGAAACTCGCGGATGCTTAAGCAGCGCTTTTAATTCCGAAGCGAAAACCAAAGTATTGTTAAAGATCCCCCAATAAAGCGGCTTTTTGCCCATTCTATCGCGCGCTAAAATAAGTTTTTTATTCCTCGCGTCATATAAAGCGACGGCAAACATGCCGTTAAAATATTCAAAACATTGGCCGCCGTACTCCTCATAAGCCGATAAAATCACTTCCGTGTCGGAATGACTCTTGAATTTATGCCCTCTATTTTCTAAACCCGCGCGCAACTCTTTAAAATTATAAATTTCTCCGTTAAAAACTAGCCAAATATTGCCGTCATGGCTACTCATCGGCTGATGGCCGCCGGCTGACAGGTCAATAATCGACAGCCGCCTATGCCCCAGGCCGACATTATTATCAACATAAAAACCTTCGTCATCAGGCCCCCGATGGCGAAGCGCTCCAGTCATTTTTTTCAATATTTCTTGGCTGCCTTGGCCAAAATATCCGGCGATGCCGCACATAATTTTTATAAAATAGTTTTACCACCATCTCATTCTAAAAATTTATTTTTTCTTTTATCATATAAGTTGGCTTGCCCTGACTTTCAAAATAATTTCTCATAATCATTTCTGCCAGTAAACCCATCAAGACCAGCTGGGCGCCCATCAAACAAAAAAAGACGCCGATCAACGGCAAGGGCGTTTCAATTAAAGTGGCGTAGCCGATAAAGCGCAGATATAGGGCGGCAATAAAACTAACAGTGCCCAGCACGAAGGAAAAAATGCCAACGCCGCCGAAAAAATGCATTGGACGGGTCAAATATTTTGTTAAAAATTTTACGGTCAATAGATCCAACACCACCCTGAAAGTCCGTGAAATTCCATATTTGGTTTTACCGAATCCCCGTTCGCGATGATTAACGGCAATTTCGGTTATCTTTGCCCCATGCCAGACCGCTATGGCGGGAATAAAACGGTGCATCTCGCCGTATAACTTTATTTCTTGTAAAGCTTCTCGGCGATAAGCTTTCATGGTACAGCCGTAATCATGCAAATGAACATCAGTTGTTTTAGAAATGATATAATTAGCAATCCAGGACGGTATTTTTCTGGAAACTAGTTTATCCCGGCGATTTTTACGCCAGCCGGAAACGATATCATAGCCCTCGCTTAATTTATCAAGCAACGAGGAGATATCTTTAGGGTCATTCTGCAAATCAGCATCCAAAGGAATTACCGCCTCGCCCGTGGCATGATCAAAACCGGCGGACAGGGCGGCGGTCTGGCCGAAATTCCGTTTAAAACTAATAATTTTTATTCGCTTATCCTCGGTCGCCGCCTCTTTTAAGACAGCCAAACTCTTATCTTTAGATCCGTCGTTGATGGCAATAACCTCATATTCTAAAGACAAAGACAACATCGCCTCTTTAATTTCTTTTAGCAATTGAACTATGTTTTCCTCCTCGTTATATATGGGCAAAACCAAGGATAATTTCATAAATTTGAATTATTAAATTTCTTATTTTTAAAGATGGGCAGTTTATTGATTAACGGTAAACCGTGGAGAAAAGCGTTAAAGGAAGTGTCCTGGCTCCAGCAAACACAGTTATTGTTATGCCTGCGTATTTCTTCGCGCTGTCTTTTTATGGCTTGGCTGTTCCAAGCCTCCATAAGAGATAAGCTTTTCAGATTTCCCACGGTTGAATATTTCGGATTGACCGGACAATGAGAAACGCTTCCGTCCGGCATTATCAATAAGCGCAAAAAGGGCGACCAGCAATTAATTTTTAACAATTTTTCCGGATTAAACCAATAGGTGGAAATATTTTTAAAATAGAAATTATTAAACGCGGGATACCGTCTGGTTAGCCGCAGAATGGCCTCCTCAACCAAGCGCTTCTTTCCTGGCTCCGGCAAAAAAGACGATTTTTCCGTTTGACTGATATCGTGCGGACCATTGGCATAGCCGGTTACTACCGGCTGAACGGCGGTAACGTCAACCAGCTCGGCCAAATGACTGATAATTTGTTCAATTTTAGGGTAGGTTTTTTTTGAAAGCACGGTAGTTGATTTGATAATCGGCTTTTGACCTTTTCTGTTCGTTTTTAAAAACTTAATGCCCTCGATGGCTAAGTTATATATTCCGGGCACTCTTCGGTTATCATCGTGTTCTGCGGCGCTTAAGTCGTCCAAGCTTACCACTACGGTATCTACGCCGGCCTCAATAATTTTTTCCGCATTCTTCTTCAATAACAAGCCGTTGGTTATAAAATATACTTTTACTCCATATTGTTTTAAAACTTTTATAACATCAAAAAGGTAAGGCCAGAGCAATACTTCGCCGCCGGTAAACCCCACTACCCAAGTTTTGGCCCGACCGATTTCATGCGCTATTTCCAAGGCTCGCTTCAAAGAAAGGCCCTCGGGGTAACGCTTATTCATCTCATGCGTATTGCAAAACCGGCAATTGGCATTGCATCTGTAAGTGCATAGCCAAGAAATGAAAAGTGGTCCCCGCTTAGCGTCAATATTAAATATTTTGGTTCTTACAATATTTGATAAAAAGGTAACACTGGCCTTTAAGAGAGACGAATCTATAACGAACGATGAACTATTTTGGAATAATTTTGCTTTTTTATTAAACATAAGTATTCTGATCAGCTATTTTATGCATCTCTTAAATTTTTAATACTTATTAATCGCCGCAGCCATATGCTCCACTTCCTGGCCGGTTAACTGCGCATACATTGGCATAAGCAGAGTGTGTTTTTTTATCCGGCTGGCTTGCGGGTTGGTAAAGTTAAAACGAGCGAGTGACGGCTCATCGCCCAAAACGCTAAGCAAATAAGCGGTGCTGTCTATGCCATGCTTGGCCAGGTATTTTTTAAAATCAGCGATATCTTCAACGTAAAGCGGAAAGGTCCAGAAAGAATTTTTCCCTTCTCCAAGCAACTTCGCTTTTTTAACGCGCCGCTCGTTGGATAAGCGCGAATATAACAGCTCGGCATTATCTATCTTCTTTCTTTCTCTCATCCCCAGCGTGGCGAGCTGCCCTAAGCCCAATAGGGCTTGCGGCCAAATAAACTTTACGAAATAACCTTTAGGCAATTCTTCCCTGAAAACCACTTTTTTATTATGCCTTTGGTATTGGGAAAAAAAATCAAAAGGCGCCGAAAAAAGGCGCAATAGCGGAAAGACGAACAAGGCAAAAATAATTTTTTCAGTGGCCAGCTTAATAATCAAATGCTTTATCGCCTCGGCCGCCAGCGGCAATTTAGCAACGGAAACTATTTTTTCTTTTTCCTGGCGAATTCTTTCTAATAATCCCTTATCCGCTGATATTACAACGCCGCCAAAGAAAGTGCAAACGGGTTTTAACAAACTTAAACTAAAAATCGCCGCCACACCGAAAGTGCCCAACTTTCTATCTTGGTAGTAAGAGCTTACTGCCTGGGAGCAATCCTCAACAAATGGGACTCCCCTCGCCCGGGAGATTTTTATAATTTTATCCATATCTGTCGCCAGGCCTGATAAATGAGTAATAAACATTAAAACCGTATTATGATTTATCTTTTTTTCTAAATCATCATAATCAATGCCATATGTTTCCGCGCTTACGTCAACGACCACCGGCTTAAAACCGGCCGAATAAATAATGTTGACAAAATCAGCGACATGAATGGCGGAAATTATAACTTCGCCGCCCGGCTTAAGATTCAGATTTTTTAACAAAAAATATAAGCCCATGCGCGCCTTGCTGAAAGCTACGGCTCTGGGCAAGCCGAAATTTGCGGCATACTTTTCCTCAAATTCTTGGATTATTTTTTCTCCTTGGGCGCCCGCAGCGGGCAAAACCAGCTCAAATAAAAATTTGATTATGTCTCTATATTTAAAGCCGATTTTTGTTCGTGGTATCGCCATATTATTCAGATTTCAATTTATAAATATCTATTACCGGCGCTTTGATGTTGTCATGAATAATGGTATAAATCGGCCTCGGCATATCCCACCAATCTTGATAGCGGCCATTTTCATCGGCTGATTCGGGAAATCTTTTTAATAAACTATTCTGTAATTTAAACGGCTCGGCCTGATCCAGCTCTTTTTCTAATTGCGCTTTGTCGCTCCAACCAATGATCAAATAATCGTATTTTTTGTTAAGCAATTCTTTGGGTAAATCGTTGAAGTAGCCATAATTAAGAACATAATAATTGGGCCCGGGATATTCCTCTTCCGGTTGAGATAATAAATATGCTCTTTTTTTTGTAAAATAGCTGCTGGCGAATTTATTAATATCAGCCAGGCACGACTGGTTTTCATTTAGTTCCAAAGCCGGATCAAAATTTATAATACTGCTGCCGGCAGGAATATTTTTATAAATCCAACCCCTGGCCGTCAATCTGGTGCCCGGCTGAATTATCCGATAATCCCAAATTAGCGGAATGGCAAAAATAATTATCATTATCGGCACCAGACTGCTTATTACCGCGGCTTTATTTATTTTTTTATAAAGCGCCGAGATGCCATAGCCGGCGGCCAGGGCCATAAAGGGAACTACCGGCAAGATATAGCGCGGCTCCCAGCCGACAAAACTGATAACCGGATAATAAACTATGATAAAAGAAACAATAATATAAAATATTTTTCTTTCTCTTAAAAACAAAATAACAAACCCCAAAAGAGAAAGCAAAACCAATAAAGGTTCGTGCTGAAGCAAGGCGTTCGGATAATAAGCCATTTTATCAAAAAAATCTCGGTGCAGTCCGGCGTTGGCAATATCATCGCTTAAATTGTTTTGACTTAAATAACTAATATTAGGTAAAATTCTGCCTTGCTTGTTTATATAATTTTTAAAGCCATAAGGATTAAGATAAAATAACAAAAAATAACACATGATTATCACGAGATTAACCAGCCAAAAATATTTATTTAATATAAATATGTCCTTAATCTTTTTTGACGCGTTTTTTAAATAATGGGCCGTAAAAAAAGACGCGTAAACCGCCAGGCCGACCACATGAGTTCCAAAAGCCAGACCAATGCTTAAGCCAACGAGCAAATAATCTTTTAATTTATCCTCCCGCCTTTGATATAAAATTATAATTAGACAAAAAGCCAAAAGAATAGTCATGACTTGCGGAATCCAAACCCTGGCTAAATGCGCTACTTGGACAAACATCAAACTTGAAGACAAAAAAAACGCGGCCAACAAAGAAACCCATTTATTATTAAATATTTTTTGGGTAATCTTATATAAAAAATAAATGGAAATCATGCCCATCAGAACCGTCAAAAACCTGGCAAAGGGCAAAAATTTTAGATAATCTATCGTGCCAAATTCTTTTAAGGAGCTTAAACTCGTAAAAACCCCCAATAATCTTAAAAGAATAAAAAATAGAATAAAGGGCAGCAAATAGAAATAAGCTCCCGCCGGCAGATGATAAAAGGTCGGATAATTAGGCCTTAAAGTGTGTTCGGAAATCATTTTTATGGCAGCCGCCATCAAGACGGTTTCATCTCCGCCCGTATTTAAAGAATAGTCATAAAATATGCCGGTAATACCTACAATAAAAAATATAATTATAATCAAGCGCAAGCCCTGGGCTTGTAAAAAATTCAATAATTTTACCTTAATGGAAATTTCATTTTTTTCTATTGGCATATTATATATTTAAACTTTTATTCGGCAATCCGATTTTAAACATTTTTATTCTTTGCGCCTCAATCATTCCGCCGATAACGGCCAGGACCAATTGCACGCCGAAGAAGGAAAAAGACAAAGCCAAAGCTTGCTCTGGCGCTATCATGAAAATTCCCAATAGCCCCACTAACGAACCCTCGCGAACCCCAAGGCCGCCGACAGTAATCGGCAGAACTAAAAAACCGGCAAGAATACCGAGTATCCAGCACCAATCCAAAAAAAGAATATTAATGCCCAGACCATGGCTTAATATCATATAGACGCCGGCCAGGACCAGCTGAAAAACCATGCTTAAAACAATACAAACAAAAATAATTTTTATCTTTTTGGAATAGCTATGCCAAGCTTCTAATAAACGAATTGCCCAGCCGACAAACCTTCTTAACTTAATCGCCACGGCCGACCAATCACTTAAAATTTTTGATAAAAAATTATAAACAAATTTTAGCCTGATTAAAAATATTAAAAATAAACATAAAATCGCCGCCGCGATAAAAGTCCAGGTTAAACTTTTGGGCAAAATAGTTTTAGTAAACGCTAAGCCGAATATGGCCACTATCACCTGACCAATCATGCCGGTAATTTTATCAATTAAAACCGACATGGCAATCCGACCCGCCTCTTTTTGGCCCTTGCCTAAGATATAAATTTTGGCGCCTTCGCCCACGAATTGTCCGACAGAAAATAATGAGTAAAATTGGCTGATTAAATTTAACTTGATTAATTTAAAAAAAGAATATTGCGTCAACAACAGCCACCAGCGGAAAGATTTTATAACCTGATAAATTAAACTTAAAATAATCGCCGCCGCCAGAACCCTGGGAGATAAGCTGGATAAATTTTCAAAAATCTTATCAATATCGCTGTGATATAAAAACCAGCTTAAAAGACTGATTGCCACTAAAACTTTTAAGCCTGTTTTTAACCATGGTTTATTCATAACAACGCCTAGTCAATTTAAAAATAATATTTGCAATTTGCCGCGTCAACGCTAAAATAAAGTTCATTTTTTATATATTGCAACATGTCTTTTCCAGATTCAGGTAGCTTGACTACCCCGCCCTTCTCTTGAAAACTAAAATGTTTTCTATCAACCAAAAAGCCGCTTCGCGATCAGATAATGTTGCCCTAATCTTTTTTGTATCCTCTGCTAATAAAGAATATCCTTTTTTATCAAAAATATCAACCCAAAATTGCGCGCTTTGCTCATTTATATGATCACGCCCGCCCTGGCCTTTTGAGGCGGCGGCGAAAATGACCAAATCACTGATCTTGATGATGTTATCCACTAAAATATCGGATTTTACCGTCGGAATGTGTTCGCCCACCTCAAAACAGATCACGCAATCATATCTTCGCGGTAAGACAAAATTACAAGTGACATCTTGAAGTAAAAATTTGTTTTTATCAATTACCAAATTCCTTAAAGCCGCCGCACTGCCATCAACGCCAAAAATTTCTATGCCCAACTTGTTCAATTCACGCAAATAAAGACCGCTGCCGCAACCAACATCCATAACACTTTTAGGAGCATAACAAGCCTTAACAACTTCGGCTATAATTTTTGGCGAATCCTTAAGAATGTATTTACGATTGACAATCTTAAAAAAATTATCATTATAGATATATTCAATACAATTTTTTTTTCTCAATAAACAATATTTTTTTACCAAAAGAAACCGAAAATTGGAAATTGAATTAATAATCGGCATTAACCCCGATTGGCGCGCTTTCTTTATAATATATCTCCTAAAATGTATGGTTGACATATAATTTAACTATTTTAAAATTATCTTATTTAAATTATACCAATTATTGCCGCTTTTTTATACCCTTGATCATCTTATTCAATAAATCGAATTATTCTCTCCGCTCTTCTTTCCCAAGTATATTTTTTAACATCCCGGTAAGCCTGCTCGGATATTTTTTCGGTTAAACCGCAATTAAATATCATATTGCCGGGCGCGATGCTTATTTCCTTAAAAATTTTTTTAAAATCATTTCACTAAATCCTGTTTTGAAAAACGCATAAATCATATTAACAGTACTAAAAATATTATAATCAAAAGAGATTAAAATTAATTTGAACCATACGAATGGTTCTAAAATCAGGATAGATGGAAGATAAATCGAATTTACTAAAATTTTTGCCCATTGAGACTTTCTATTTATTACCATTGATTTAATAAAGCACCTTGGAAGAACCGGACAAAGTTTTATAACTTTATTAAGATAGGTTGGTTGATATTTAGCATAGTTTTTTTTGAGAGGATTTTCAATTATTAAATTCTCCTTTAACGCCCGCTCATAAATTTCAGTTCCTTGGTAAAAACATAATGAAAATAATTGCAACATAAATGGTTTTGGAATCTTCAAAATAACATTTATTGTTTCCATTATATCCTGTTCGGTTTCGTAAGGGTTATCAAGAATCACATCATAATAGCCGGCTATACCATTTTTAAAAACTACTTTAGCGGCTTCAATAAATTTCTCGTTTGGTACAAATCTTTTGTATATTTCTTTATTGATTCTTGGCGAACCAGACTGCAAACCCATAAATATCCATGATAATCCTGCTCTTTTTAGTATAAAAATTTTTTCTTCGTTTAAATGCGCGGGGGTTGTTCTGCAAACAATCATCTTTTTAATCTTTTTTTCAGATGCGTCCGCGAAAGACTTCATCCAATGAATATCATACGAGAAAAAATTATCATCTTGAATATTAAAGTAAATTATATCAGGAAAAAGTTGAATCGCATGTTCCATTTCTTCAATAACATTTTCAACGCTGCGTTTTCTAACTTTAGTTATGCCATATAATTTAGAAAAAACAGAATTACAACAATAAGCGCAAGAAAAAGGACATCCTCTGGTTGTTGTCAAGCTATAAAATTTCCCCGAATATCTTGTATATTTTTTAAAAAAATGTTTGCTTAATTCTATAATATTTCCATTATGTAAAACTAAACTTTTTTGAGGAAAGTGTTCCGGGAAAGGCAATGCATCCAAATTTTCATTGAATGGCCTCAATTTATTTATGCTAATCCCCTTAGATGATTTATATACTAAATTTGATATGTCATTTACGGGTTTATTTTCCGAGATTGCGTTTACAAATTCCAAATATGCCTGTTCAGATTCACCCATAAAAACATAATCGGCGTAGTTTATGCATTCCTTGGGATCAGCTGTGGGGTGTATCCCGCCCCAGACGATTATGATCTCCGGAAAAACCTTTTTAACATATAATGAAAACTCTTTTGCCTTAAAAAATTCAGGACTCATTAAACTAATGCCTATAATTTTTGGTTCATAATCTTTCAAAAATTTTTCAACTGAGAGAAGGTCTTTTTTGTTGAACTGCGGTATAAACAAAATACGTGAGTTTATGTTATTTCTCACCAGATACGACTGTATATATTTCAAGCCGATCGTATCAGTATTGCTCTGAAAGGAAACCAATAATATTTTATTTTCCATAATGATGTGAAAAATTAATAAATTCAATTATTTTCTCCGCCCTTTTTTGCCAGCTGTATTGCTGAACATCTTTCAGGGCTTGTCCGGAAATTTGCGACGCCAATTGATTATCCTCTAACGCCTTTTTTATACCTTCGGCCAAGCTCGCCGGATTATCCGATTCAACTAAAATCGAATTGTTTTCATTTAATATTTCCCTAATTGAAAACAAGTCCGAGGCCACAATCGGCCTCTGGCTGGCCATATACTCAAAAAGCTTCAAGGGCGAAGTGTATTTTTCCGACATGCTATCCCCTTTTTTGTTCGGCAAAACCAAAGTATCGGCCGCTTTCAAATAAACGGGGATTTTTTTATACGACTGTCGCTCGATTAACAACACTCTGTCGCTTGGGCCGCGCCGCTTAATTTGGCTTATTTCTTCCGCCTGGCCGCCCAAGAGGACAATCAATTCATTATCGGATAAATATTTAGCGGTATCAAGCAAAACGTCGACTCCCTTCCAGTCATATAAATAGAAGCTGCCGCTATACAAAATTATTTTTTTATCCGCAGGCAGGCCGACCATTTTTCTGGCCTCGCCTTGGCCAATATCAATATCAAAATTCTTTAAATCAACTCCGTCGGGAGAAACAAATATTTTATTTTGATCAATGCCCAGGGCGGCTATTTCTTTTTTTAAAAAATCAGTTAAAACCAGCAGCCGGCCGGCTTGGCGCAAACCCCTTAAAACCAGCCAGTTTATTCTTTTGGGCAAAGAATGGATCTCAACCACATAACCGCTAAAAAATAAACCGGCCCATATTTCTCGCGTATAGAGAACTCCTTTTTGTTTAAAAGACAAAAATATTCTAGCGGAAATTAAAAAAATAATCGTTTGAATAAAAAAGCTGATTTTATTATGAAAAAATCTTAAAGTGTCCAGGCAAAATAGCTTAGTTATTTTAAAGTTTTTTTTAACATTATAATACTTATAAGGATCTTGATCAATTTTATTGAATTTAACGGGCGCAATCAGCTCCACGTCTAAACCGTTTAAAGCGAAAGCTTCACACATTTTCGCTATTTGTATGCCGTGCGCCTTTTCGGTCGGTATTCTTAAATTTGATAAATAGTATAGCTTCATAACAAGATGTCTCGTCGTCTTTCTATTTTAGTTTATTCCGCTCGCTTTTTAAATAAAAAACGTCATAGCCGCCGTTTGAATAAACTAATTCATACTTTTTTTTGATGGCGCTTTTATGGGAAATAAACAGCGCTTCTTCCGGGGAGGAAACGATAAAATCCGGCCATTTATTCTCTTCGGCCGCCAAAAAATCTTTTCCTAAAACCGGCAAGCCCAGCATGATGTCAATCATTTGAAATTTTTTCTCCGGAGAAATCAAACAGGCAATAGTAAGGGCATTGTAAATTCCCACCGTTTTGCCTAACGAGCGGCTTTGAACGAATTCAGCCACCCTCTCGGGGGTGTCTGAATAAAATAAATCAGCCCCGTTAAAAAGATGCCAGGTCTGAAACGCGGCCAAAAAGAGCAGGGCGGCGCCCAATAAATTTGCCTTATTGCCAAACCAATAATTTTTAAAATTCAATGAACTCAAAATCGCCTTAAGCGCCGGCCCTAAAATTATAAAAGTAAAAAGCTCAACGGCTATTAAATAACGCAGCCAGCCAGGACTTTTAAAAAAATAAATCAGGGCTAAGGCGCCGTAGCTGGCGAAAAAAAACAATAAGCCTTGATGCGGTTTTAAAAAAACGTCCCGCTTTAAAACCGCCCAAAAAATTATGGCCAGCAACACAAAAAAATAAATCAAAGTCGTGTTGTGCGGCAGACCGGCAAAATTTAAAAAGACATTGCCGGAAACAGATAAGGGCGCGAAAGGATTTTTATAATAATTTATAATTTTAAGCCAAGGCTCTTTAGCCAGAAAATTCGGAACGTTTAAAATCAGCCAAAAAAATGCCGCCGGCGCCAAACCAATCAAAACGTTAAAGGCTCTGCTGTAAAATCGGCGCTTTAAAAAAAATAAAGTGATGAAAACGGCCGGCAAAAGCATTAAATATACTGATGGCTTGGTGACAATAGCCAATCCTAAAAAAATACCGGCTAAAAACTGCCTGGGGTTGAATATTTTTAAATGGTCATTTTGCTCCGGCGGATAAAACAAAAAATAAAGGCCGAAAATAAGAAAAATAAAACCTGAAATTTCTCCGGTAACGCACCGCCCGTCACCGTAAAATGGGGCAAAGGTCGCGATTAACAGCGTGGCCCAAAGCGCTTGCGTCTTGCCAAACAACTTCTTGGCGAACCAATAAACCAAAACCAACAAAATAATCATCAGGGCCAGAACGAATAACCGAGCCTGCGCTAAACCAAAGCCAAAAATTTTAAAAACGGCGGCCAAAGCAATGGTGAGCGGATAGCCGGTTGATTGCAGTAAAAAGGGAACGTCGGAGAATACGCCCGGTTCAACGACTAAACCCAGACGGCCATAAGATAAAAAATTCCTGGCCAGTTCAATATTCAAAGCTTCATCCGTCCAAAGCTGCGGTTTAGTGGTTAAAGTAGGCAAAGAAAAAATCAAAACGCCCAAAATAATCGCCGACAGCAGCAATGCAAAAAGGTGTTTTTTAAAAAAATTAAGCATATAATTAATTTTTCATTCGCGCTCCGCCCAAACGGTAATAATGCCTCCCCTCTTAAAGATAACTTCCAACATAAAAAACGGCAACGAAAAAATTGCCGCCGGAATCGCTAAAATAAAAATAAAAGCAAAATCTTTGGCGCCAATCGAACGCGTCTTTAAACCAGCCCAGCCGGCTTTGCCGTTTAACAAATCAAATAAAAGATTCTTTCTTCGGCAAAAAACATTAAGGCAACTTTGAATCCAGCCAAACAGGCCGTAGATTAAAGAGCCATAAGAAACTTTGGTGATTTTGAAATTCGCCTTTTTTAAAATCAATTCCAAACTTTTTTTATCGTAGTGGAAAATGTGCCGCGGTACGTCTAAATGAAACCAGTTATTTTTAAAAATTACCGATTGCCAGGAATTAAAATTCGGCACCTCCAGCAAAAGCGCCCCTTCTTTTTTTAAAACCCTGCCGACCTCTTGCAAATAAATCAACGGCTCGGCCAAATGCTCTAAAGAATGCCACATAGTGACCAGATCAAAATCGGCCTTGGCAAAACCGCAACTAAGAAGTTCCCGGCGATAGATTGAGACCGAGGCTGACTGCTTATGGCTGCCTGGAGCGGCCATTTCCGTACCCGCCACTCGCCAGCCAGCGGCGGCTAAAAGGGCAATAAAACCGCCGTCGCCACAGCCTATGTCCAAAAGCGATCTTTTATCAACACTCTTCTTTGCTATAACGACAATTTTTTTTATTTTCCGCCGTCGGGAATTGTTGATCAAGCTGTCGGTAAACGATTTTCTGCTGCCATAATATAGCCTAGGGTAATATTTCGCGAAATCGGCCGGCCGCGGGTTTGGCTTGGTTGCCGCCAAAGAACAGGCCGGACATTGATAAACGGCAAAAATTTCAGCGCTGATATAATCGGCGGCGGAAAATAGATAGCGTAAAACGCCCCCGCAGGCATAGCAAAAATGCTTGCTTAATGTTTGATCCTCCATAATAAATATTTAATCATAACCCAAAGAATAGACAGCCCATAAAAAATACTTTTCCGCAAGCCAATCATCGAGGCCTCGGGAAAATAACGGGTAGTAATGGAAATTTCTTTTATTCTAAAAAATCCGGCTTTCCTCATCTGAACGATAATTTCCGTGTCAAAAACAAAATTATCGGAATTTTCTTCAAAAGGAACCGCCCTCAAAACCCGACTGCTGTACGCTCTGAAGCCAGAATGGTATTCGCTTAAATGAAAGCCTAAAATCGCGTTTTCTATCGCGGTCAAAAAAATATTGGCCGCAAACTTCCAATAAGGCATGCCCCCGCGAATGGCGTTCCGGGGAATCATCATCCTTGACCCGAAAGCCGCATCAGCTTCATCTGACAACAGCGGCCCAACCAAGTCCGGAATGGATTTAGGGTCATATTGATGGTCTGGATGAACCATAACAACAATATCCGCGCCCAGCGCTAGCGCATTCTTATAACAAGTTTTCTGGTTACCGCCATAGCCCCTATTTTTGGGGTGGACAAAAGTTTTAAGCCCCAGGCTTTTAGACAACTCAACCGTGTTATCCTGGCTCGCGTCATCAACCAAAATAATATCATCCACCCAGGCCATGGGCAAATCATCCAAGGTTTTTCTCAAGGTCTTTTCGGCGTTATAAGCCGGCAAAATCACGATAATTTTTTTATTTTTGGCCAATTGACTCATAATTTTTTATTGATGGCGTATTGCTCCTTCATACCAGAAGAATAATAATAACAAACATTGAAAAACCAATGCCACCGCTGATTATTTTTCTTCAGCCAAGCCCAGCCGGCTAACTGCCGGCTAAAAAAATTAAAAATTACCAACCCCGTTCCGAAAAAAAAATCAAAAGGCGCGTATTTTATTTTCAAACGCCACTGATCAAATTTATTTTTTTGATATCTGTGGCTAAAAATAACAAAACTTTTGCCGATTAAAAACATCCGCTGATAAAGCGATGCCGGTTCATAAAAATGCTTATGGTGAACGATCGCTTGCCGATTAAAGAAAAGCTTTAAACCCCGTCTGGCTAAAAGCCAGCCGAAATCAATGTCTTCAAAGGCCGCATAAGGATAATTCACGTCAAATCGCAAATCGCCGATCACTGAACGAGGAATGGAAATATTGCAAGTATAAAAATGATCCCAGCCGACATTATTAATATTTTTTATATTATTAAAATGAAATTGCGGCCCAGCCGACGCGACAAATCTCATAAAATCGCCAATTAGCACCGTTTTGTCCCATAGCGCGATCCCCAGAACCGCCATCTTGTCTTCTTTCTCCCGTTGGTAAACTACATTATGATTTTCTATCAGCCTGGAATCGGGAATAGTATCATCTCCGCAAAACAGAATTATTTCTCCCCGGGAATTATCAATACCAAAATTCCTGGCTTGAGCCGGCCCCTCATGCTGCCTAAAAAAATATTTAATATTAAAAAGATTCTTCTTTAAAAAATTTTCCACTGCGACCCTTGTACCATCCGCACTCCCATCATCAACGACAATAACCTCAAATTCATTTTTAGAAAAAGTTTGAAACTCGATGGCGGACAAAGTCTCCATTAATGTCGCGCACCTATTATAAGTAGGTATAATGACGCTGAACTTCATAATTAAAATTTAAAGCATTATCTGCCTTTAAAATAAAAATAAGGCAGCTTTAACGCGGTCTGCCAATCGCGGGCGATACTAGCGTTTATGAAACAATTGTGCGTGCAACTACAGCGATTTTTACATATTATTTCGCGGCGATCTTTGACTAAGGGACTTAATAATATCCGATTTAAATTATAATCATGTTGCCTTAAATTTACAACCGGCTCCAACAACTCGCAAAGACCGACACCGCCGTTGGGATAGATAACCGCTATGGAATCTCCGGCGGCGCATTTCATCGGCCAGGTTTTGCCGGAGAGAGCCAATTCTTTCAAATACTGAGTATAAGCAAGATGGCCAAGCGTCACCAATCGGTTAATAAAACCAAAAAGGGAATTTTTTATGACTTGTTTTTTAAAATACCATCGACGATTTTCCAAAATAAAATCGTGCATCTCTTGCACTGCTTGCAAACTAGCCGCGATCAACATTTTATCGCGCGCCTCGCCTCTTAAAACTTCAAAAGCGTGGTAATCGATATCAAACTGCCTTAAGAAAACCGCCAACTTTTTCAGCTCATCAATATTTTCTTGATGAATCACCGAATTAACAATGACCTGTAAATTCTTATATCGCTTTTTTAAGCTGGTTAAACCCCTGATCGTCTCCATGGCGCGCTTAAACGCTCCCGGCATGCCTCTCAACCCATCATGATAAGTCTCCAAGCCATCCAAAGAAGGATTTATCGCAATTGTAAGATCAGGTAAACTCTCAAGCAATGTTTTTGCGGTTAACAAAATTTTCTCGACCAAAAAACCATTGGTTGGAATATAAAGAGTGTCAATTTTATTCCGACGCGCGAAAAGCACAGCTATTTCTTTGAGATCTGGCCGCAAAAAAGGCTCCCCTCCCCCAAAAAGCAAAATGGAAAATCGGCCTAATTTTCGGGAAATCCGATCGAATTCTTCAAGAGATAAATCATCCTCCCGGTTAATATTTTGATGGAAAAAACAAGTGCGGCATTTAAAATTGCAACGGGAGGTAACATAAAGAATCAAAAAATTCAATTTTTTTTCAAAAGAAAGCTGATTTTTAAAATATTTAAAATATTTGGACGTTTCTGCAATCATACATGACTATATTAAATTTTATCCTTCTGCGCATTTCTATGACAGGCTAATTTCAAAAAAAGAGACCCAGCCTCTCTTTCAATCTCGCCAGGCTCAACACTAAGTCAACCAGCCCGTTAGTGAAAATTAAAGCAATCGCCAGCCATAATATTTTATTGGTCCAGCGCTTGGATTCTTTTTTTAACAAAACCATAAAATACCCGGCGAAGATAGCCAAGAGAGGATAAATTTGAAATCGATATCTGGTTTCCACCACCGTTATAAAAATTATCAACGGAGTAATAATCGTCAGAGCCAATAAATAACAGAGTTTCTCCTCGTGCGCCATAGAAGCCTTAATCGCTCCGCCCAAACTCAAGACAAACAAAAAAACAGAAACCAAGGCCGAAGAAATTATAAACAAAAATTGGCTCCAGCCGACCTGGTAAAACCAAAATCCCATTGGCCTGATTATGCTGAAATATTTATTTATTCTTAAAAAAGTTAATTTAATAAACTCAAACTGATGGTTAAATAAAAAACTCTTAAACTGCCTGATTGATTCCCCGTTGATTTCTTTAACCCCGTGCGTGGCGGCAAACTGAATATGTTCTTCGGTCGGCTCTTGTTCACCGCTGCCGCCGTGATAATTGCCTATCCAAAAATTAAAATTGCCGGCTGCGCCAAAAGGCATAATTTCTTTATAGGTAAAATAATTTCTGGCTGTCCAGGGCGTAAAAACCAAAAATAAAACAACGGAAAAAACCACGGCCTGCCAAAATAATTTTTTTCTAAAAAACAAAAAATAAACTACCGGCAATAAAAATAAAACCGGCGGCCGCGCCAAAACCGCCAAACCCGAAACTGCGCCCAGCAAAAAAATTAAAAGCCAATTTTTTTGCTGGTAAAAAAAGCGAAAAAAAAGATACAAAAACAAACAAATGAAAAATAAATACAATGTTTCGGTCATGAGCATCGCGGAAATTTCAATTAAATCCGGATAAAAACCAACCATTGCCGCCGCCCATAGTCCTATCTTCTTACGCTGTTCGCTATCGGCAAAAATTAAAATTGATACTAGATAAACCAACCAAGCGGCCAGGCTGTGCAGTATGGCTTGGATCGTCCAAACCGAACCGTAATGATGGCCAAAAATCTTATAAATTCCGGCCAAAAAATATTCATAAAGCGGTCCGACGCGGGCAATGGCGGAATCATGGATTAGGTCGGTTTGCAAATTCTCTCGATAGCCGTTGCCATTGGCGATATTTTGAGCAATTTTATCGTAAGCCAACGCATCAACGGCCGGTTCAATCTTAAAATAAAAAGAGTAAGCCAGGCATAGCAAAAAAGACCCGACCAAAATTAAAATCAAGATTCTGTTCTGCCACCAAAAAAACAGCCATTTTTCTCTGTTCATTTTTTATTAAAAATAAAATTAAAAATCATCAGCGCGCCCCAAATTTCCTGTTTTAATTGTTCGTAAGTTCTAACGCGGCCGAGTCGGCGCAAAATTATTTTAGGCCGCAGATAAAATCGGCGGTGCGCCAAGCCATAATAATATTGCAATTTTTCTTTGCTTAAATTAGGCAACTCCAATACCACGTTGGACATGCTGTAATCGTCCCAATTAAAATTTTTTATATAACCCTTTTCTTTCGCCCAATTAAAAAATTCGGTGCCGGGATAGGCGGTAGCGATATTAAACTGCACCTCGTCCGGGTCAAGCTTGAGGGAAAAATCAATGGTCTTTTTTATGGTTTCTTCCGTCTCTCCCTGATTGCCAAACATAAAAGAAGCGCGTGTTTCTATGCCTATGGCCCTCGACAGCCTGACTATTTTTTTTACCTGCTCCAAGGAAATATTTTTTTTAATATTTCTCAAAATTTGCTCATCGGCCGATTCCACGCCAAATAAAATTAAATGGCAACCCGCTTGCTTCATTAATATTAACATTGCTTCATCAACACAGTCAACCCGAGTAAAACACGTCCAAGCAATGTCGATTTTTTCTTTAATAATCGTCTCGCAAAATTCCTTAACCACGTCTTTAAACAAAGTAAAAGTATCATCATAAAAAGCAACTTCTCTAATACCATAATTCAGTTGAAGAATTTTAATTTCGCTTAAAATACTCCGAGCCGAACGTTTGCGCACAATCCCCCGAAAGGCGCGATGGCAATAGGTGCACCGGCCAGGACAACCTCTGGTGGCGAATAAAATCATCGCCGGCAAGCGCTTGAAGCTCCCCAGCGCCGGATAATACTTATCCATAGGCAGGAGATGATAAGCCGGCGGAGGAATATCGTCTAAATTCTTCAAGAGCGGCCTTGGTTTATTTTTAATAATTTGCCCGTTTTCTTTATAGCACAAACCTAAGATACTTTTTAAATCACCGCCCTGAACCAATTCTTTCATAGTCTCTTCACCCTCATCAACAACCACAAAATCAACCTCCGGACGCGCCATAACTTCGTCCGGCAAAACCGAGGGGTGGACGCCGCCAAAAATTATTTTAGCCTTGGGAAAAATTTTTCTAATCGCCCGGGCAATCGCCAGGGCATTATTGATTAAAGGCGTGGTAGCGGTTAAACCGATAAAATCAAAATTTTCTTGATACTTTTTAAGAGCCTCGATCGTATCATTAACCGTAAATCGCTCAGCGGAACAATCAACGCATTTTACGGAACAGCCGGCGCGTAGAAGCACGGCCGCGATATAAGCCAAACCCAAGCTTGGCCAGCAGCTACCGACTTGCTTCCATAAATTTTTATCTTCACCGATAACCCAGGGCGGATTAATTAATAGAATTTTTTTTTGCTGATTGGCCATCATTTTGTAAAACGATATTTTAATAAAGTCCAAAGCGCCTCTAAACCGTCGCGCCAATTTATTTTTTTGCCTTCGCTCTTATGGCGCGGCCGATAGCTGATCGGCACTTCATAAATTTTTATGCCGCGCCTGGCAATTTTTGCCGTAATCTCCGGACAAAATTCAAACCGCTTGCATTCTAAATTTATACTTTTCAAAAAATCAGTTCTAAACATTTTATAGCAAGTCGGCTCATCGGTGATCTTAGTGCCATAAAGCAAATTAGTAAACCAGGTTATGAAAATCCCGCCGCAAGCATAAATATAACCCGAATGGCGTCTTTTAAAATAATTATGCTCCAAACGGCGAGAGCCATAAACCACTAACGCTCCGGCCTTGGCTATCGTTTTCAGCATGTCTTTAAAATCAGCAGGGTCATACTCCAAATCGGCGTCCTGCACTACCAGCCAATCCCCGGTGGCCTGCTTAAAGCCGGCGCGCAAAGCCGCGCCTTTGCCTAAATTCTTTGTCTGATAAATTATTTTATATTTATTTTCCAGCGATTTTAAAATCTCTCTGGTTCCATCGGTCGAAAAATCGTCAACTATGATTATTTCTTTGGCCACGCCCAAATCAACCGCCTCGATTCTTTTGATAATTTCAGCGATGGTACTTTTTTCGTTAAAAACTGGTATAATTATGGACAATTTTGGCATATAAGATCAATTATTATTTGTAAGCTCGCACTTTCATAAAAAATCTCTCGTCCTGGACGGGATAATCGTATTTCAGTTCAATGATGCCGGAATAGTCCAAAGCCTCTAATTCTTTTTTCATCTTAACAAAATCTAACACGCATAAATGTATGTCATATTCATCTTTCTGCGCGCCATGCAATTGCCGCAGACAGGCATCATCAAGGCCGTATTTTTTATAATAATTAAAAATTTTTTCTAGAGACGGAACGCCTACCTCTAAGACGGCCCCTCTTTTTAAAATCCGCTGGAATTCCTTTAAAACTTTTCTCATATCAGATAAATTGAAATGTTCTAGGGTGGCGATAGAAACAATTTTATCTACGCTATTGTCGGGAAAGGGCAATTTTTCATGCAAGTTGGCGATTACGTCTACCATCGGGTCATCCAAAATATCGACATTGATATTGGCTCGGCTGATTGGTAGAATTCCTCCGCAAATTTCCAACACTTTTTTATCCGACCGCCCAAACGACCTTAGCCTGTATTGCCTTTTTAATTTAACCGCATAACGCGCCGGAGGAAGATTGGCTCTTAATAATTTATTGATTACTCTAAGAAAAAAGGTTTTCATAATAAAACTAGTTTAATTTTTTATGTTCTAATCAAGCAGATTGCTTAAGCGCTTCCGCGAAAATATTTTTGATTTCCAGGCCGATGGCCTTGGGGGTGAAATATTTTAAATATGTCTGGTAAATATTTTTCGCGATTTCTTTCCTTAGGCCTGGATTATTTTTAAGCTCTAATATTTTTATCGCCAAATCTTCAGCATCCGTCATTTTGCAAAATAAACAATTTTTTCTATCTTCAAGTATTTCCCTCATGGCCGGCGTGTCGCCGGTAATCAGGGGTTTTGCCATGGCGGCAGCTTCGATCACTTTGAAAGAGCTGCAGCGCGAAGCTTTCTCGGAAACTCCAAATTTCCCAAGGCAAACATCGGCTCGCGCTATATAATCGCCCAACTTTTCGTAAGGGACAAAATCAATAAAATCAAGATTTTTTAATCCTAATTCTCCGCTTAAATTTATTGCTTCCCGATAAGTGTCGAGCCGACCGATTATCTCAAATTTGATATCTTCTTTTTCTAAAATCTTAGCCGCTCTTATTATATAATCAACGCCATGGAGCGGGAGATTGGATGAGCCGTGAAAATGGACCAAGAAACTGCTATTGGCTTTTTTTTGTTCCCGCGGGCGCAGGATGCTATCGTCAGATCCAACAAAAATTCTCCTAAACTTGAATTTTTTTATCCTAAAAGTCTTTACAAAATATTTTATATATTCATCGGCATCTAAAAAAATTATGCCAGCCAGCTTACAGGACAGCCAATCAAGAAAAAAATACTTAAGTGATTTTATGCTAAACTTTTTATAAATTTTTCGATCTAAAATCATAGAATCATAAACAGACATAAAAGCATCAAAAACAATCTTTTTTCCTGTAATTTTAGCTAATACCCAGGCCAAAGGTACTATGACGTATCCGGCAAAAGCCACATAAATAATCGAGCATTCATGCCTAATCGGCCAGAATTTTTTTGTCAATTCCACGTACTTTTTGACTCCGGCTGCCCGGCTCTGGCATTCAATTATTTTAACGCCGTTTTCCCTTAAGCCCTGAAAAATTATTTTATTGCGCGTATCCATTTTGTATGATCCAAAATAACAAATCGTCATATTTTCAATTTTAATTTGGCTTTTGAGCCGCAATCATTAAATGTTCACCCATAAAAACAAAGGAGCCGAAATTAGGCAAAATAAGATTCCGGCATTTAACGGTGCATCTCCTGTCGGTAGCAATTTTAATTATGACATACCCGGATTTTTCAATCATATTTTCCAGCATGGCTCGAGAAAAAAATATTTTATGATCAGGATCGCCCAGGATGACGTCGCGGCCTTTAAAAAAATAACGAATAACGCGCGAGAGAGCGTAAATGTTCGGCACATCAGCAACTAATAATCCACCGGTTTTTAAAACGCGAAAACATTCTTCCAATATTTTTTTAGGCCGCCAGCTATGCTCCAGGACTTCGCCGATATATATAAAATCAAAAAAATTTTCTTGGTAGGGCATATTTTCGGCGCTACCAATCGTTTGATTATTAAAATTAAGGCCGGATTCTTTTTGATCGGTTACGTCCAGGCCGTAAATTTCGGCATCGGGAAATTTATTTATTATTTTTTGGTGGATTTCACCTTGGCCGCTAATGTTGCCGATATCTAATATTTTTCCACTTTTTAAATATTCAAATAAAAATTCAATGCGTGACATAATTTATGTTTTTTATGATATTATCGACTAAATTTTCCAAACTAAAACGATTAACAATAATTTTTCTCAAAGCTTCCCCGAGATTTTTCCTATCCGCGTCAGATAGCATCATAACGCGGAATATTTTTTCCGCCAGCTCATTCTCGTCGGCTTGCTTTAAAATCAATAGACCGTTATATTCGCCGAAGATATCGGTAAACGCTTTGTTGAAAGCAATCGTCGGCACCGCGCAGGCCATTGACTCCAAAACCGCTTTATCAACTCCGCCGGTCGGGCATAAATTTACGCTTAAACCGGCTTGATTATAATAATCGACTATCTCTTGGTTGGCTACGCTGCCTATAAAACTGATATAATCATCTAAATTAAACTCCCTGACCAAAAGCTTTAAGCCGTTTAAATATTTTTCATCTTTAGCGGTAATCGCCCCGCCAATCAAATCAATCTTGATGCTTGCTAAATTATTTTGATTGACCAACAGGTTGACTGCTCTGATTAATAATTCTTGATTTTTAATCCTGCTGATTCTGCCTACATAAATAATTTTATTTTGCTTGTTAGCTTCAGGCCGCGGCCTGAATTTTTTTATATCAATTCCATGCCCCACTATTTTTATTTTTTGACTTTTCATCCGAAAACTTTCTTTGCTGGCGGTAAAAATATGATTAACAAATTTTTCAGCCAGCCATAACTTAAAATTGACGGCCTTATGCAGATACCATAAACTTACGCTCTTCCCCGATAACCGCCAGAAGATTCCTCCTAAAATCGCGTACTCCGCGTTCATATGCACGAACACTTTATCGTAGTCATTTCTCTTTTGTAAAATATATTTGTAGAAACGCCAAAGATATTTTAGGCGCGATTTTCCGGCTTCTTTGCCAAGCGATAAAATTTCCACATTTGGGGGCAAACTCAATTTACCTTGCTCCAGGCAAATCACGGTCAACTTCTCGCAATGTTTAGAGAATTCTTCAACCCAGCCATGAAAAAATCCTAAAATATCATCATTAACATCAACTTTTTGCGTTACGATAAGTAATTTCATAAATTTTATTGGTTTTCCGCCTTTTACTCTAAAATTTAGGCCGGCAACCGTCAGCATGGTCGCTTATTTTATATTTTTTCCAGATTGTCCGTTTCGCTTAAGCAAAATTATTTTAATAATTATTTTTTTTACGGTACGGTTGATAAAATTATTATTGCCGCTGAACAAATAAATATTTCTTAGCTTGGAAAAAAGATAAATGTCAATCGGCCAATAAAAATTTAAATGCTCAACTCTCCATTTTAAAATGTTTTTTATAATCGGAATATTTCTTTTATAGGCCAAGGCTAAGAGATGAACGATTTTTCTTGAATATTTAACCGCTTGCTTATAATCCCAATCAAGCCAAATCATCTCATAGTCATCGCGCCACCGATCAAACTGATCCCAATCCTCGACTTTTTCCGGCGGTATGAATCCTTTTTCTTTCGCTTTTTCGTAGAGGCCGGTGCCGGGGTAGGGCAAAAACCAACCGCAGGTAAAAGCGACATCGCGGTTGATTTCTAATAATCTCACAATAAACTTCATGGTTTCCCAATATTCTTCTTTAGTTTCGGAGGGCAGGCCGAAAACTATGCCCCCGGTGGCAATGGTTCCTGAATTCTTTAATAATGTCACCGCCTTAATAATTTTTTCCGTACCCGTTCCTTTTTGGACAACCTCTCTTAAAACTCGTTCCGAGCCGGACTCAAAGCCGAAAGTTAATTCCAAGCATTTGGTTTCTTTAAGATTTTTTACGAATTCTTCGTCAACATATTCAACCCTAGAATCGGCCGAATAAGGCAGCCCCAGGCTCCGAACAATCGCCAAAGCCCTTTTTTTATCCACAAAAAAATTATCATCCAAGAAACGAATGGCATCAACCTTATACTTTTCAATGATTGGTTGTAAATTAGCGACAATTTTTTCCGCGTCGTGCGCCCGCCACCGCCTGGTATTAAAAACCAAATTATAGCAAAATTGACAATTAAAGGGACAGCCGCGCGAGGTAACTATGGATAAAACTCGCTTGTATCGATTGGAAAAATAAGGAAATAAATAGTTTTCCAGATTGACCAACGTCCAGTCTATTAAATAATCATCCATGTCAATAAAATTCCTTTTATCGTTTATAATTATTTTACCGTTTTGATCTTTAAAGCCGATCCCCGGAATAGAATAATATTGCGCCGGCGCGTCCAGCTTGTTGGTTAAATCAACAATAGTTTCTTCGCCCTCGCCAATCACGACAAAGTCCACACTGGGCTCATTTAGAGTTTGTCTGGGCACTAAAGCTGGATGCGCGTTGCCCCAGACTATTTTATAGCCCCGCTCTTTTAAAATTCGGCTTAATTCAACGTATTTTTTATTGCAAAAACCAGTAAAAACGGACATGCCGATTAAGTCGGGCTTAAAGCCGTCTACCTCTTTTATCACCCCGGCCGGATCATCCGCCGCTTTATATATTATTTGAGCTTCATGGCCATTTTTATTTAAAGCCGTGGCTAAATACAAAAGAGCCGACGGCGGTATCGGCATAGTTTTTTCAGGATAGAGCGATATCAAGGTGATTTTTTTTCCAGGCATAATATTATTCTGCTGATTTGTTGCTTAACGCAAAATATATTTACTCATAGTTTTTTAAGGCCAAATCCCACGATCTTTTATACAGCGCTAATGTCTGTTCTTTGTTTGGCAACCGCTTTACCGCCAACCCGGCATTGTCTCCCAATTTTTTTCTTAAATTTTTATCTTCAATAATTTTTAACATCGCCTCAACCAATTCCTGCTTATTACCAACCGGAATAACTAAGCCGCTTTCGCCATTTTTTATCACTTCGCCGGCGCAACCCACATCGGTCATAATGATCGGCAATCCAGCGGCAGCGGCCTCAATCACGGCCAAGCCCCAGCCTTCTGCGTCAGATGTTAAAACAAAGGCGTCCGCCCGGCTATAATAACTATCCAGACTATCCTGCCGACCAAACAATTTTACATTTTTTTCTAATCCATAATTCATAATCCGCAATTCGTAATTCTTTCTTCCCGGTCCGTCTCCCACAATCCAAAGTTCCGTGTTCGGTTGCGCCTTCACCACTTCACACATAGCTTTAATCTGCATTTCCACATTTTTCACCGGCACCAATCTGCCCACGGTTAAAAAAATAAACTTTTTGTCTTGGCGGGTTATCCGTTGTGCGTTGTGCGTTGTGCGCTCTGAATAAATCGGAACTACCGTAATCTTTTCCTCTTTCACGCCGAACTGGTCAATCAATTGCTTTTTCAATCTCTTACTCACGCATCTTACCGCGTCGGCGCGCGGCAACACGTATTTGGCAATCAGTTTGCGCCAGCCCATGAACTTTTCAAAACCATGCACCTGAATTTCCAATCCAATGTTAAATTTATCCGCCAATTTCAGACCGATTAATGCCAAAGAGTATTGATCCTGCACAGTGATGACATCGTATTTTTCTTTTTGCAACAATTTTTTTGCCAGATGATAAATTTTAATCAACCGCGCTGATTTATTGCCGCCGCCCGAACCGTAAACTTTTACTTTTTCCGATAAGGAAATTTTTTCATTTTTTTGGCTCGGCACGATCACCGTATATTCTTCAACTAAGTTACCATACTCAACAACCCTCCGAGCTAAAGCCGATGATTTATTTAAGATTGAATTGTCTAAGCCTAAAGATAATATTTTCATTTTATCAATGTTTTCTTAATCTCGAATTATGGTTGGCCGAGATCGCGGATTAAAACCGCAGTTTTCTCCACCGCTTCGCTCCATTTGAATTTTTTTACAATCTCCAAACCATTATTAGAAAAGGTTTGCTGCAAGCCTTGATCATTTAATAATTTATTTATCGCCGCCACCCAAGCCTCCAGCTCGTTGTACGGCGCCAGCAAGCCGTTCTGGCCGTCCCGTACGACTTCTCTATTGCCATCAATCGGCGTAGTGATTACGGGCAAACCCGATCTCATGGCGTTTAGAACCGAGTGCGGCATGCCCTCATAGTTTGAATTTAAAACAAAAACAGTGGAGCGGGCAAAAATTCCATGGCTCTCTTCCTCGCTCACCCGGCCGCGAAAAATTACGTTTTTAGCCAGACCCAAATCACCGACCATTTTTTTTAGTCTGGCTTCTTCCGGCCCATCGCCTAATATTTCAAAAATAATATTCGGCCTTTTTTCCTTCAATGCTTGAACCGCTTGAATCAGCATGGCCACGCCTTTCCAGCGGACCAATCTGCCCGCGTAAATCAAAGTCGGATTTAACGGAACTTGACGTTTCGGCGGAGCGGGAAAAAAATCTACGGCATTGTAAATTACGGTTATTTTTTCTTCATCAACGCCGATCATCTTCGCTACCCTGGACATAAAACAGCTCACCGCTATAACCGCGTCCGCATTAACTAATATTTTCTTTCGCCGCGCTTTTAATTTTTCTATCCGCCCGTCATACTTTATATTTTGAAAATCAGTGATATAATCATTGGTCCAACCGGCTCCCGCCGCCGTCTCCCAGGCGCTATCTCCGGCAAAACGAACAATATATTTTTTACCGGTGATTTTTTTTATCAAATAAGCGAAATAGCCCACGCTGTAGGTTTCAGTTATATACAAGATATCCGCCCGCTTCGCCAGCCTCAGCATTTTACAAAAATAAATCAAATATTTTAAAAATTTACCGGATTTTTTTACTCTGACTATTTCATCCGGAGAGCTATGCGCGTCCGCGTAAGTAATTATTTTTATGTCAAAACTTTTTTTTAAAGCTTCCGCTAAAGCTTTAATCATGGTCGCCGGCCCGCCGATATCCGGCGGGTAGATGCCGGTGGCGATTAAAATTTTTATTTTGCCGTTTTGAAATTTGCTTTTTCCGTTAAAAATAAAAATTTTATAAACCAAATAACTTTCAATGGCGATTAAACCGCTAGTTATGAATTGCGCCAGCATATACCAAATTTTTAAACCATCAACCAGAATATACATCAACGCAAGATTTATGACAAAATTGGTTAAGGCTACGGCCAAATAAGCTCCCATTTGCTTATATATCAATTCTCTGTTTCCATCCCTGAAAGTCCAAAATTTTTGTAAAAAGAAGCTTACAAAAAACGCCACCACCAAGGCTAAACCAGCCGAGATTAAATACCAGATACCCAGAATATCAGTAAAAAAATATAAAAAGCTCAAATCAACCAAAGCGGCCGCACTGCCGGCGATAAGATACTTTATTATTTGTTTATACTTTTGTAAAAAATTTATCATATTTTTATTTTCTAACGCTAAACCTCACTATATGCCAAACCGCCGCCAGCCCGTGCCGTCATTCGAACAATCATCAACCAGGATGATTTCTTTTTCCCAGGACAATGCAACCGCTTCAATTCTCTTTAAAATTTCCAAAATGGCGCTTTGTTCATTAAAAATTGGAATCACGATAGATAATTTTTGCATAGGCCATTTTTTAACTTGTCAACTCATTAAAAATATTTTTCATTCTTTCCGAAATCAAGCCCCAGTCATACTTTTTTATTATTAATTCTCTGGCCTGGGTTTTAATTTTTTCGGTTAATTCCCTGTTGGCAAGATATATTTTTACTTTTTCGGCAATGCTTTGGGAATTATTGACCTCGCAGAACAAACCGGTCTGGCCATCATGCAAAAAATCTACTATGCCGCCGACCGGCGTGGCGACAACCGGCACGCCCGCGGCCATGGCTTCCAAAAATGAGATACCCTGGCCTTCGGAAAGAGACGGCCGCACAAACACGTCGGCAATGGCCAAATATTCCGGCACGACTCCATTATTCATTGCTCCAAGCATGATCACTCGGTCGGCTAATTTTAAATGGGAAATTTTCAATTTGCAACTTGACTCCAATTCTCCTCCGCCAATTATTATTAATTTAACATTCGCCGGCAGATAGCGCACCGCCTCGATCAAATCCCCCACTCCATTCTTTTTAACCAGCCGAGAAATCGTTATGATTACTTTATCCGATTCTTTAATATTTAATTTATCTTTTAATTCCTTAATTTTAAACTTTAAATTCTCAACTTTAAATTTTTTTACGTCCACTCCGTTTGGCACAACCTCAACCTGGCACTTAACGCCATTGGCTAGGGCTCGATTCTTTAAATAACCGCTTAGGGCAACAACCAAATCCGCTTTTTTAAAAACCAACAAATGCCAAGGACGAATGAAAATTCTATACAATAAATCATTGCCTAGGGCATATCTTTTTAGATGCTCCTCTTCGTCGCCTTCCTGTAAATTTAAAACCAATTTTTTGTCTGGTTGAATAATTTTAAAAAGGGCCGCGGCAATTGACGCTTGACTGGCCAGCAAGGAGAAAATGATCTGATAATGCTTTACGCGATCCAGGCGGATAGATCGCCATAGGCCGAAAAGGGGCAATAAAAACTTATCAAATTTATTGCCAAAACCGACCCGATAAACGTTTACCCCGCCCAACCTTTCAAAGATCGGCAGCTTACGGTCCAGCCGCGAGGTTATGAGATCAAACTCATAACCGACAATTCTGTCCGTAAGCTCTTTGACCGCAATTTCCGCGCCGCCGACCATGGGTAAATAGGCGGTAGAGAAAATTAAAATTTTTTTCATAAGTAAGCTTTTCCCTATAATTATCCAAACTTTATCTTAAATGATCTTTCTAAAATACTCTATGGTTTTTTTAAGCCCGTCTTCAAGTTTGACTTCCGGCTGCCAATTTAATTTTTCTTTAGCCAGCGCTATGTCCGGCCGGCGCTGTTTCGGATCATCCTGGGGCAGAGGCTTATAAATTAATTTCGCTTTGGAGCCGGTAAGAGTAATAATTTTCTCCGCGATTCTCTTGATCGTCAATTCAATCGGGTTGCCGAGATTAACCGGCCCGATAAAATCAGGCTGATTCATCAATTTAACTAAGCCATTTACCAAGTCCGAAACATAGCAGAATGACCTGGTTTGCGCGCCGTCGCCGTAAATGGTGATGTCGTTGTTTGAAAGCGCTTGCGTGATAAAATTAGAAACTACCCGGCCGTCATTTTCCGCCATCTTCTCCCCGTAAGTGTTGAAAATCCTGGCCACGCGGATTTCCAGGCTATGCTTCCGGTGATAATCAAAAAATAATGTTTCGGCCACGCGCTTGCCTTCGTCATAGCAGGCCCGCGGTCCGATCGTATTGACGTTGCCCCAATAGCTCTCTTTTTGCGGGTGCTCGGTCGGGTCGCCGTAAATCTCCGAAGTTGAAGCCTGCAGAATGCGCGCCTGATGCAGCTTGGCCAGTCCCAGTATATTGACAACGCCGATAGTATTGGCTTTTATCGTCCTAATAGCGTTAAATTGATAATGCGCCGGCGAAGCCGGACAGGCTAAATTATAAATCTGGTCAATGCGTTCTTCGGTAAAATACGGCTCAATAATATCGTGCTCAACCAGCTTAAAATTCTTCTGCATCAGCAAAGATTCAATATTTTTCTTGCTGCCGGTGAAAAAATTATCCAGACAAATCACTTTATGCCCCTGTTCCAGCAGTTTGGCGCATAAATGCGATCCAATAAATCCGGCGCCGCCGGTAACTAAAATGGTTTTCATAAAATCTCTTATCTGTCATTCCCGCTTTCGCGGGAATGACAAGAAAATGATCACGACTTTTAAATTCTTAATTCCTAATTCGTAATTGATAATTTTTAATTGCTCTAGAGCCCCATTTCTCTCTTGTAGCCCTCCAGCCACTCGGGCAAATTAACGGTCGGCTCCCAGCCCAACAACTTTTTTGCCAGCGAATTATCCGCTAAAGTTTCCCTAGGCTCAAGGCGCGGAGCGATGTGCACGGTCGGCCCGCCGATCATGGCCGCCAATTCATTAACGCTGAAATTATGGCCGCGGCCAATATTGATGACTTCTCCCCTGCCCACCCGATCGCTCCGGGACGCTAAAATATTGGCCTTGACCGCATCAATCACCGAGGTGTAATCACGGCGATTATTGCCGTCGCCGGTAATAGTCAGCGGCTTGCCGGCTAATCTTTGATTCACAAACGTTCCCATCACCAGGCAATAAGCGCCCACCAGAGCTTGCCGTTTGCCATAAATGTTAAAATAGCGCAGGCTCACGGTTGATAGGCCGAAAATATCGCTAAACAATCGGCAATATAATTCACCGACATATTTCTGCAATCCATAAGGGCTTAAAGGGTGAGCCGGCATATTTTCCGTAAGCGGCATTTTTGTCTGATCGCCATAAGCCGAGGAGGAAGCGCTGTAAACCACTCTCTTCACTTTGGCGTCGCGCGCGGCCAACAAAACATTCAGCGTGCCGTTTAAATTTATATCGTTAGCAGTCGCCGGATCCTCAATTGACGGCTGAACTCGGGGAAAGGCGGCCAGATGGAAAACATAATCTATATTGGCAAACAGCGGCTTGATTTTTTCCAAATTTCTTATATCCAATTCATGAAATTCGGCCCGAGGATTTAAATTTTCCTTTTTACCGGTTGATAAATTATCAATCACGACCACCTGGTTGTTTTGCTTAATCAATTCATCAACCAAGTTGGAGCCGATGAAGCCGGCGCCGCCGGTAACTAAGCATTTTGGCATAAAATTTTATGTTATTTATTACTCTTTAAAATATCATCCCCGTAAACACCCGCCAACAAATTCAAATCTTTTCCGCTCTCTTTAAGCAGGCTGATATTTTTATCTTTTACATTAGCCAAAACATTCAAACCGGCTTTATCTCCAACATGACTTGCATAAAGCCTGATAAAAACCTCAAAATCTTTGATCAAGCAATCGCCGCCCGCGCCGCGGCCGCCTTGATTAACCGGAGAGGTATGTTCGGCGCCGATCCGCGGATCGGCCGCGATTATTTCTCGGACGTTTTTCCAATCAGCGCCGGCTTTTCGCGACAAGTCATAAAGCAGATTGAAAAAAACGTTTTTAAAATAAAAAAAACAGTTGCCGCCGTATTTTACCAATTCGGCGTCAAGCGAACCGCAAATGATTTCGTAAGGCGCTTTTGGCAAAATATCCATGACTTCCCGCGCTTTTTTTCTGTAAATTTCCTTATCTTCCGGCAGGCCGATAATATTTCTGGTCGGGTTGGCCGCGTCATAAGCGGCCGTATGTCGAGTCAAAAATTCCGGTGAATGCAAAACGAAAATATGCGGATTTTCTTTCTGCAAATGTTCAGTCGTGCCCGGCGTGATAGTAGATTTAATTAGCGCAATTTTACCGTCGCCAACTAATTTTATTACTTGCTTTAGAATGCTATCGTCAAAACCTTTAGGCGTGGTTGGCGTGGGCACGGCGATAAAAACAATTGCGCAATCTTTTATCTTGCCCTTATTGCCGCTATATTCCGCTTCCAAGCCATAGCGGACAACTTCAAAGCCGCGCGCCACGAAGTTATCGGCATAATTTTTGCCGATCCAGCCCTGGCCGATAAAACCGATTTTAGGCATAATTTAATGATTATTTGATCTTTATATATATTACTTGACCGCTTTCATCAGCGGTGAACCGACCGCGATGATATTATAGCCGGCTTGGGCCAGCTCCTGATATTTCTGCTGCAGCATCCGGCGGCCGTCCATGACGATCGCCCCTTTGGGCAGGTTCCGCATAATTGACTCTCCCAGCTCCCTGAACTGCGGCCAATCGCCGGCGATAATCAAAACTTCCGCGCCAGACATGGCCCCAGTTTCACTGTCCGCCAGAATAATTTTATCGGCTGCCGGCTGTCCCGCCTGCGCCGGCGGGCCGGAAAAATATTTTAAAAAATTATTGCCAGCCACCGGGTCGTAGGCTTTAATTTTTTTAACACCGGCTGCCAATAAAAATTTAGCTGCTTCTATCGCGGCCGAATTGCGAATATCGTTGGTATCGCGCTTAAAAGATAGGCCCAAAAGCGCCACGGTTTTGTCCGACCAGTTAAAATCAATTTCTGTTTTCGCCCTGTTTAAAAAATCAACTAATTGCCTATGATTCGCCGCTAAACAATCGTCCACCAAGTCCGGCCGGCCGCCTTTACTCTTTAATTGATAAGATAAAGAGCGCGCGTCCTTGATAAAACAACTGCCGCCGGCATAGAGGCTGTCATAAAAGCCCCAATCGCCGATCCGACTGTCGGCGATTAAAATTTTGCGGATATTCTCAAAATGCAAACCCGCAAACTTCTCGCAAACCCGGCCAACCACGTCGAAACAATTTGCCAAACGGTTAAAAAGCATGAAATTGGCCAGCAATTTGCTGGCGGCCGCTTCCAGCGGATTAACTTCTATATAATTCACGTTAGGCGCTTCTATAAAACGATCGTAAATATCCCGAAAAATGGCAAAATCTTTTTCGCTCCAAGCGCCCACAACAATCCTCTCCGGCCGGATCGATCCTTCAATCGCCTTGCCTTCAACCAAAAATTCCGGATTGGAACCGGTGCTGAAATTTTTTACCCCGGCCGCCTCCATGATTTCTTTAGTCCGATTAACCATCTCAATCGGCACCGTGCTTTTATTAATCAATAAAACATACTGGCTTTGCGCGCCATAATTTCTTTTAGCCAAAATTTCAGCTAAAGTTTCGGCGGCATTTTCATAAAAAGCCAAATTCGTTTCGCCGCTGCCGTCTTTTTCCGGCGTGGGCAAACACATAAAAACCGCTTCTACCGCGTCAATATATTGTTCTATATCGGCTAAATTGTCAGTAAATTTTATTCTTTGCTTGTTCCTGATAATTAAATCACCCAAACCCTTTTCGTAAAGTTTTGATTCAATAACATCTTTGTCGTTAGACGATAAGCTTTTCACCAAGGCCTGATTAATGTCATAGACTAAAACTTCATGGCCGCTATCGGCGCTGATGGCGGCCGAGCAGGCCCCCACATAGCCGGCGCCAAAATATAAAATTTTCATAAATTTTGGTGAATTTAAAAAATACTAAATTTAAGCTATTTAGTCAAGGGTTGATTTATCTTGTTCTATAAGTTATTATTAAATAAAACAGCGCGAAAGTCAACCATGATTTATGAAAAAAATCCTCTATTTTATTACCCAATCGGAATTCGGCGGCGCCCAACGCTATGTTTTTGATTTAGCCAATAATTTAAGGGCTGATTATGAAGTGGCGGTAGCCATGGGCGAACAAGGAAATAGTGGAAAATTAGCCAAGATTCTAGTTGAACATAACATAAAATTTTTCATTATCCCCCATCTAAAACGCAACCTTTCGCCTCTAAACGATCTTTTAGCTTTTTTTGACATCATTAAGCTAATCAAGAATTACCGCCCCGACATAATTCATCTCAATAGTTCCAAAATTTCCATACTTGGTTCCTTGGCCGCATATATAATTCGCATATTCGCAATATTCGCATTCCATTCGCAATATTCGCATTCCATTCGCAATATTCGCATTATATATACGGTTCACGGCTGGGTCTTTAACGAACCTCTGCCCGGTTGGTTAAAATATTTTTATTTACACGCGGAGAAATTTACCGCTCGCTTTAAGGATAAAATAATCTGCGTTTCCGAGTATGATAAACAAATTGCGCTAAAACATAAAATCGCGCCAGCTTACAAATTAACTACCATCCACAATGGCTTGGCACCCACAAATTTCTACTCCAGGGAAGAAGCAAAAAGGTTGTTGTTTGCTAAAATCGAAAATCGAAAATCGAAAATCGAAAATTTCCTAATCGGCTCCATCGGCAACTTGTATAAAACTAAAGGCTATGAATACTTTGTCCAAGCGGCTTACATACTAATTCATGAGCGCCGCACATCAGCCACTTTCATTATTATCGGCCAAGGCGCGGCAAGAAAAAACCTGGAAGATTTAATCAAAAAATACCATTTAGAAAATAATTTCATTTTAACCGGCCAGCTTGATGATGCCGCCAGATTATTGCCGGCTCTTGATCTTTATGTCTGTTCTTCAGTCAAAGAGGGCTTTCCCTACTCTATTTTAGAGGCCATGCAAGCCGGCCTGCCCATTGTCACAACCAACGTTGGCGGCATTCCGGAAATGGTTGAGGATCTTTCGGCCAGCTCGGGACAAGCAACCGGCTTGCTTGCCAAACCGACCGAAGCCGATAACCTGGCAGAAAAAATTAAAATTCTTCTCAATAATAAAACGCTGGCTCAAAAGTTAGGCCAGCGCGCCAAAATTAAAGCTATCACAGAGTTCGGCTTGGAAAAGATGGTTGAGGCAACAAAGAGGCTTTACCGGCTTGACAGCTAAATTTTTAAGCTAAATTTAAGCTAATATACTTTACATGATTTATGCTAATTGATTCAGTTAATCTTGGCTAAATTTGTTTAATTTTTGAAGCGAGGATTGTTTGAGCCATCTCCAGCTCGCGAAAAAAACACCAGCTAGTTCGGTCTGGCCTCGGATAATTTCAGCAAAGTCAACGGCCGGCGAGCTCCCTGCCTGCCGGCAGGCAGGCGCAGCGAAAAAATTAAACAAATTTAGCCAAGAAACTTTACCGCCTAATCAGCACGATCAACGAACGCGCTTAATGATCTTACGCTATTTACCCTCAAGTTTCCAAATAAACTCCTCGGCCGATTGTTTTAATGATGCGTCCAGCTCCATGGCTTTTTTCGCCGCATTGATAGCTTGATCTTTTTTTCCCACTTGCTCATAAAGCAAAGACAAATTAACCCAAACTTTAACATTACTCGGCTCCATATCCGTCCATCTTTCGTATAAGATCAGCATATGAGGCAAATCTTTTTTCTCGTTATAATGATTAATGGCGATTTTTATCAAATCAATCGGATTTAAATAAGCGCTGCCGCTCAAATCAAGGCATTTATCTAAAGCGCTATAGCCGACATCTTGCTCTTCCAAATAAATCGCCGCTTTAGCCAAGTAGCAGGCGGCTTCGGCGTAATTTTCATTCAAACCATAGGCATATTTTAAAGTTTCAATCGCCCGGTCTTTTTCGTTTCTCGCCAGATATATTTGCGCTTTGGAAAAATATATCGTAACTCGCCCCGGACTGGCTTTGATGGATTCGTCGATCGCCGCTAAAGCGCGGTCCGAGTAGAAGGAAAATTTTCTCGCGTCGTCGCCATTAATCGCGGCGGCCGTGTTTAGCGCCAGCGCCAATTGCATTTGCATCATGCTATCCGACGGGTTTAACTTTACGTTAGCCTCTGCCAAACTTACGGTATAATCCGCTATCTCTTTAGCTTCGCTCTTATCAATCGACAATAAACTGCCTTGCATCGCGTTGATGGCGTTGATAAAACTGGCGCGGCTGTCGCGATCCAGCCCCGTCTCATGGCTTAAGGCCTTTTTATATTCTTCCTCTCCGCCAGTAAGATTGCCTTGGGAAAATTTCATTTGGCCTTTAATCGTGCCGTCCAGCATCATTAAAGGCTTGACATTATATTGATAAACAATGGCTAAAGCAACCAACCCGGTTATAACTAAAACCGCCAATTCCTTGTTGGTTAATCCCCCGGCCGCATCCGCCTCCGCCGCTTCAGCCTCATCTCTATTCATTAACCAATAAATATAACCCAAAGTAAGCATCAACGAAATATAAGTAACCAATGAATCAAAAACCGCCAGGTTCTGAATAAAATAAGCAACCAACACACAAATTAACAAAATAAATTCGTTAACGGAAATTTTATTTTGTTTTTTGCCTTTGACCAGATAGTAGCCGGCAGCCGTAAAAATTGAAAAGTAAGCTAAAAGACTCATTAAGCCGGCGGTTGAAGCAATATCCACTAAATTATTATGCGCCCGGTCAAAATAAGTTTCGGTCGGCGTATAGCTATAAAATTTCGGGTCAAAATATTTATCAAAAGTAATGGCAAAATTGCCATAGCCCGTGCCCCAAAAAATATGGCTGGGCAAATCTTTTAAAGCCGCTTTCCAAGAAATCAATCTGGTCTGAAAAGTAGATGCCTTGGACGAAATTTGCGTTATGGTATTTAAAACCGGAGTGTTGGCCGCTATTTTACTCTGCGGAAACATAAATACCAGCCCCGCCACCGCCACTATCGCCGCCAAACTTAAAACACTGTAAATTTTCACTTTTTTGCTTTTACTGTAAAAAGCAAAGAGAATAAAAAACAGGATAAAACTTACGCCCAGACCGACATAAGCGCCCCTGGTATGGGTCACTTTCAATACCGAAAGCATAATAAAGACGACGATCAGATAAGGCGCGCCGATAAGCCAAGCGCCGCCTTTATTTTGCGCTTCGCCATAGCGCCCGGCCTGCTTGCTTGCCGGCCAGGCGGGCCGGAGGGGCAAGCTAAAAAATAAAATCAAGGCGAAGTATAAATTAAAAATCACGTAGCCGGAAACATAGGCCGTGTTGCCGATGGTGCTGTAAGGAGTTTTAAATAAGCTGTAAAAAGAAACCAGGACGGCCGCGGCGATGGAAACTATAAATAAATTGCGCCAATCTTTTGAGCCGCGAAAAACCGTAATGATGACTAAATAGTATAGAAAAAAGTGAACCACATGAAACCAGCCCAGCATTCTTTCAATGTCGCCCCAAAAACTTAAATTAAAATCAACGCTAAAAATAGTTGAAACCAGCAAGGCCGCGAAAAAAGCCGCCAGGCCGTAAGTAATTAATGACTTTTTCGGCTCGCCCCGAAACTTGCCGAAGGGCCGAACTTCCGGATATTTTATAATCAGCGCCAGCCAAAAAACCATCAATATTTCCACTAGAATATTGAAAAAAATCTGCTTGGAAGTTATATAGGGAAATAACAAATTGGTGAATACCAAAAAAACCGACAAAAAAGACAGATATACTCCGATTTTTAATATATTCAAATAAATTTTTAACGACATGGCTTTATTTTTTATTGAACGCTTCGTTTATCTTATTTATAAAGTCTTCATATCCCTTTAAAGTTTCCGGCGAATTAGAGCTAATGATATTAATCTGCTCCGCGGCGGCGCCAAAGTCGCCGGATAAATAATAAACTTTGGCCAAATCCAGCCGATAATCATACCTCGCCGATTCGGATTTTATAAGTTGATTATAATACGGAATGGCCTCTTGATATTTTTTACCATCCAAAAGATAAGTGATTATTTTTATTAAGCCGCCGAAATCCGCATAACCGAATTGCCTGATTCCCGCTTGGTACAACTCTTCGGCTCTGGTCGGGTTTTCTTTATAAAGACCGCTCATTAGCATAATTTTAACGCCGCCATACCAAGGCAACTCTTTGATTAAATCTTCCAAAATAGCGCGCGCTTTCGTTTTCTCCCCTCTTTTAGCATACAGATTATACAATAAATAAGATGCTTCCACTCTGTTCGGGCTTAATTCAATCGCCCGTTTTAACAAACTTTCCGCCTCATCAAGTTCTTTAATATCCTGATAATTATTTAAAATCAATTGGGCCAAATATATTTTGGTTTTTATGTCATAAGGGAAACTATCCGAGGCAAATTTTAATTTCTCCCGGTCAAGCTTGTAATAATTTTCTTTAATCGCCGCGCTGATATTCGGCTGGGCGTTAACCACCTCATTCATTTTATTAAGCTGAACCGCGATTTCCACGCTGCCGAATTTATATTTTAAAACAGATTTAAAATTTTCATAAGAACGGAACGAATCAGCTAAAACATAATAATAGCCGACGAAAATGGCGCGATTAATCCTTAGTGGCAGATAAACCAACTTATAAAAAATAAAAATATTCGCGATCAGCAAAACAATAAAAACCCAATTAAACGCCCGGTTATTAGGCTCGTTTAATCCCCCTTCGCCCCCTTTATCAGGGGGGGTAGTTGAAGCCGCACCAGCGTCCTTAAAACCGATCAGCCCAATTAAGAAAAAATATATAAAAGAAGTATTCAGAGTGTCGAAGACGAAAAAATTATGAATGCCATAAGCGACGAGCAGGCCGCTTAAAACCGCGAATTGCCAATAATCTTCTCGCCTTTTTTTAAATAATAAATAGAACAAATAAAATAGAATCGCCAAATAAGCCGCCAGGCCTAAAGCGCCGCCGGCCATAAGCTCGTCCAGATAAACGTTATGCGTGCGGTCAAACCAATTTTCCGAAATGTTCGGGGTAAAATATTTATTATAAATCACCTCAAAATTTTCCATGCCGATGCCGAAATAGGGATGAAATTTAAAATCTTTAAGAGCCATGCGCCAAACCGTTAAACGATTGCTTACCGACCTGTCGGCAGTGGAAATAGTGGCTATGCGCTTAATAAATTCTATCTTGGAATTAGCCAATTTTCCTTTGAATAGAAAGAAGGTTAAGCCAAGCGCGGCGATGATTATTAAAATCACTAAAAAACGCTTTCTGATCTGTCCGGTTAAAAAAATCGTATTTAGCAGGATGAAAACTAAAATTCCTATGGCCAAGCCTAAAATCGCGCCTCGAGTCGAGGTTAAAAGCAGAACTATTAAATTAAGCCCGCTCGCGGCCAAGGCCAGATATTTATAATTTTTTCTGGATTCGTTAAAATAATAATATACCCCGAGACCCGCGGTAATTAATAAATAACCGGCCAAAAAAGCCGCGTTGCCGATGGTTGATGCCACGCGTCCGACGCCGGCTGCAAAGACGGGCAAAATATCAAATTTCTGCACTAAACCATATAAAGAAACAAGGACGCTCCCGATTAAAATCAATCTGATATAAAATAGCCAGTCTTGCTTGTCTTTTAAAAAAATTTGCAATAAAAATAAATAAATCGCCAGATAAATCAAGCTAATGACGCCTTCCATTCTTTCAAAATCAGACCAAAAACTTTTATAAAAATCATAGCCCAATATGGCGGCAACCAGTTGAAATAAAAGAAAAATCACGACCAGCCCCAATGCCAGATTAAAGCGCGGCCGGCCCGCTTCGACTTGTCGAAGACGAGGCGAGTATTTTTTAAAATTTAAGGCCAACAGCAGTAAATAAATTGACAGCCCCAACTCTATAAGCAGGCGGAAAAAAACCGTTCTGGTTATCATGAAAGGAAAATAAAAACCCTCAATAAAAATCAGCGCCAAAAAAGGCGCGGCATATAAAATAATTTTTGCGATTTTTTCTAATTTTAGCTCAAACATGATGACATTGATTGTCATTCCGGGCTCCCGCCCGCCTCGCAAGCCAGCCCGCCAGCCAAGCAAGGCGAGGCGGCCAGGGCGAAGCGTTGCGGGCAGGTGACCCGGAATCCAGGGTTCAGTGCCACAAACACGTTTCTGGATTGCGGCTCAAAGGCCGCAATGACAGTTAAACAAGTATTCTTAATTTCTCAATTTCTCAATCTTCCTCTTAATCGCCGTTTTATTTCCCGGCTGCTTAACGATCAGTTCCTGATAAATTTTTATGGCTTCGTCATTTCTTTTTTTGCCGGCCAGCCAATCGGCATAATCGCTTAAAATTAAAGTATCGCTTTCCATGCTTTCTTTAATCGTAACAATCGCCAGTTTATAAGTCGCCTCCACTTGCGCGTTATTATTCATGGCTTGATAATAATTGGCTAACTTTACATAACTTTCCGGAATATATTTATTTAATTCTACGGCTTTTTTATAAGCCATCTCCGCGCTTTTATAGGCTCTGATTTCCAATAAAACATCGGCAAAATTCTGCCAAGAAATTCTCGTCCGATTTTCTAGTTTCAGCGACTCCAGGTAAGCGTAATAAGATTCGCGGTAATTGCCCAAATATTTTTCATAAATAGCTAAATTATTGTAATCGGCCAACAGCTGGTCTTTCCCTTCGGCCGTAACCAGATCGGCTTTAATTTCCGTTAATCTTTTTTCAAACTGCGCGCGCGTCTCATCGCTTAATTTAACGGCTTCAGACCAAATTAAATTTTTTTCATCATCCAGCATGGTAAAACCGGTAGAAAAAGCGATTTGGTCTTTATCTTTATCTCCGCCCATATAGTTTTTAACATACCAAGCGCCAGCCGCGATAATCAGAATTAAACAAGCGATAATTAAAATTTTATTGTTTTTAGCCATATATTTTATTATCTCGTAATTAAAGAGATTGCCTCTAAATTATAGCCAATTCCCTAGTAAAAAGCAACCCGCCCAGGCGCTTGCGCGCTGGGCGGGTGCTTTAGTATATCTGAATTTCAACAATTACTTAGAGAAGCTCTGGGATTGCGTCATGTCCTTTAGCAGATAGCCGTTGAACCAATCAAGCGTGGCGGTCGTATGAGCGCTGGCTGATCTATCAGACCAAACGTTGTACTTCAGGGAAGTTCCCGCATCGGTGCCGTCAGCGCCAGCTAAAAACGCAGTGGTGTTGGATATAGTGGAAGTATCTTGCTGGAAGTTAACGGTAATCTGGTCGCCAGCGGCGCTATAACCGGTAACCGCGCCCCTTAATTCATAAGTCTTGGCGGTGCTACCGATAGTTAAGACATCGTTATCCAGAGGAGTACTGCCGCCGACTATCACGGCAACTGCGGCTCCTTCAAGGACTGTAATCGGCCTAGTAGCGTCGGTTAAAGCCAAAGAAGCGCTCGTGTCATAGAGATATAAGCTGGTTACTTCGCAGTTCGTAGTCGCGACAGTAAAGCTTAATTGCTTAATCTCAATATTGCCTCCCACACTATCGGCCACAACCGAGAACTTATACAAAGGTCCGTTAAGCGGATCAGCACCCGCGTCAAGCTTAGCAAAGGTCGGTTTGCTCTTTCTGTTGTAGAAAGAATTGCTGGTGAAATCGCCCGTGCTGTTGGTCGGGGTTTCTATCGCCGTGCCGGCATCGCCGGTAGCGTTAAAGCCCTCATCGTAATCAAGGATAATCGTGCCGCTCTGGCCTGACTGCGAAGCGCCGCTTTGAGACAAGGTGGCCATATCAACATAAACATTGATTGAAGCGTCGCTATTCGCCGGTACATAGATAGTTAAACCGGTGAAAGTCGCCGTGGAATTAGGTTCCGTGCCGGAAATGAATGACGCGGACGCCTGTTGAGCTACGCCGGCTTTATCAGTGTACTTGATGGTTACCTGATTGGTTGAAGTCGCGAAACCATTCGCCGTTTTTAACTTCAATTCATCAACGGTAAAGCCTTCATTAACCGCGCTGAAAGTGTACTGCGCCATGGAATTGCCGGTTGAACCAGCCAAGACAATAGCCGCGTCAGGCATGCTGCCGTTAGTGACAGTTAAAGTGCCGGCGGCAGCTATAGTCATGGTCTGAATCTCGGTTCCCGAGCCGGAGGCTGAAACCGAATTACCGGTAACTACGCCGCTGCCATCAGCATCAACCGTGGCGGCCCAAGCATGAGCAGCCGCGTCAGACTTCACGTCAGCGTATAGATTAATGGTTTTTGAGCCATTAGCGGCCAAAGTAATGTTGGGCGACAAAGAATAGATGTTGGAAGTGCCGGGAACATTCTTAGCCGAGCCAATAACCGCTCCGGTAACATTGTCTTTTAGGTACATGTTGGTTATGGTCGTAGCCTCATATGTAGCTAAATTTACCGTGATGGAAGACAGGCTTACTCCTTCAGAGGTACCGGCAGTGACTACGAATGCACCCATTTTCTGATTTGAGGTGCCGCGAATTACTGTCTGGTTGCCGTAGCCGGAATACTTGGAAACGGTTAAAGCGGCGGACGTTACAGCCAGAGTAGAGGCCGTTCCCCAAACCGCGCCAATCGCGGCCTGGTAACCCAAGGAGCTCATTTTCTGCACGTCGGAAGCTCCGGTAGAAACTCTAACATGGACGGTTTCGTTGCCGGTAAAGCTGGTGGAAGTCGCGGTCTTAATATCCGCTAAAATTTTCACCTTGGCCGTAGTGCCGGCTTTAACGATAAAGGATGAGCCAAAGCCCCAGGTCGTAATATTTTCGCCAGTGCCGTCATAAAGAGTATCGGTCAAATCTTTGGTTGAGCCGACTTGAGCGCCGTCAACATAGATTTTGGCGTTATCCAAACCGCCCTTAACTGCGCCGGTGGTAACAACCGCGGCCGTCAAATCCTTAACCTTCATATCTTCTCCGGAAGCTCTAAAATCCCATTCACCCACATCCACGTTGGTGCCGTCCAAGGTAATATTGCCGCTTGGGGCGCCGGTGGTGATGGCGATGGATAGAGAGCCGGAGTTAATGGTGAATTCAACGCCTGTATCAGGAGCAGCTACCGTAAATGAACCGGCAGAATATGGTTCAACATAAACGGCATAGCTCGTATCCTTGACTAAGATGTCATACTTATTCTGAACCGAGAAGTAGAAAGTTCTGGTTGAACCCTTAACTATATCGGCCCTTAAGCTTAGAATCTTGGTCACGCCCTTGGCCATCGCGTATGGCTTGGCGCTTAAATCAAAAACAACTTCATAACTAGAATTCATAGCAGCAACCGTACCAATAACGGTACCGGACGGATCCAATAGCTTGAAGTTAGCTAGATCATCTGTCTGCACGCTGCCGATTTCGGTGAAGATAATCTTCTCAACGCTTAAAGCTTGTTCTGAACCGGCGAAACTAAATTTCGCCACTTCAGCTTCTTTAGTGTCAGGGTCAATTGTCTGATCAGTATCGGTTGGGAAACTGCGTGTAATTACCAATTTGCCCAAATCAGTCGCATTGGCGGTTGACATTAAATTGCCGGTGACAGGGAAAGAACCGCTTACGGCCGCGCCGTTAGTGGTAACATCCGTAGCCGCAATTATGCTAAAGCCAATGGTCTTGCCTGAAGTGGCGCTATAAAGCATATCGCCCCTCAAGGTAATTGATTTAGTCGTGCCTTTGGTAACCGTGAATAAGCCGGAAGCGTTGTTAAAGGTAGCAACGTTTGAAGAGATGGAAGCTTCGGCGGTTAATCTGGTAGTTCCATCATAGAGATACAAGCTTTCAATATCAGCATCAGCTGAAATGCCGGTTCTCTTAACCTTCAAATTGGTTATTTTAACATCGCCATCAGCGGCCGCGGTGAAGTTAATCTTCAAGAAAGGAACATAGGCCTGGCCGTTGCCGGTAGTAACCGTAGTATTGGTGATTATAGTGGCCGAAACCGGAGTATCTGAAGCCAAAGCAACAGTCACGCCCGTACCCGCGCCGACAGCTATGGTTCCACCCGCGCCTGACGAAGTGTCGGTAAGAGTGGCAACGGCGGCGGTGATGTCAGCGCCAGAGGTTGGTTTAGCAATCGTGGCAGTAACAACATCAGCCCATTTGAATCTGTTAGCGGTAAAAGCCGCTTCAGTGGCAATCTTGGAAACCGTGCCGTCAGCATTTACTAAATAAGTATCAGCTGAACCGGAGTATTTCACCAAACTGCCTTGTGGATAAGCGGTCGCGCTCACAGTAGACGCGCTGGTCTTGTAATTGGTAAAGAAAGCATCCGGAACATCAACAATTCTCTTGTTCCAATTAGTTCCGTATAAAGTTGAAGCCGTTGCTTCATCAGGAACAGCAACTAAAGTGCCGCCCGAAGTAACAGCGTAAACTTTCGGATTAGTAGTAATTTTAACTAATTTAGTACCTGGTCTAATAGTAACGTTAGCTCCCAGAGGATATGATTCCAGTTCCGCTTGCGGAACGGTCACCACTCCGGAGAAATCACTATACCAGGAAAAATAAGTTTGCTCATTAGGGAAAACATATCTCTTGCCATCAGCGGCCAAGTAATAGACGGAAGAAAGTCCGGCCATCTTGATTAAGTCACCGGCTGAAGCGGCGGCTTGGGCCTGAGGGACCGTAACCACGCTCATTGATAGAACGGTGACAAAAATTACGCCTGCGGCAAAGATTTGTTTGAATCTTTCCATAGTAAATTTTCCTTTACTCGTTTTTAAATTCATGCCTCATAAATGAGGCGATCTTAAGCAAATCAACCGGAATCCCGCCCCACAAAAAAATTACGATTTTAGATTTTCGATTTTAGATTTCGAAATCGTAATTCGAAAATCATAAATCGAAAATGTCTTTGCGGTTAGCTTGCTGATTTGCTTGATATCTGGCGACGATCAATCGCCGGATTTAATCCCGGAACAAGTCCGGGCATTGAATTTAAAAAACAAGTTTGATTAATTAATTTGATAAAGTCTCCACTTGAAGCAGATCGACCTTTCAAACTTTATCTTACCCGCTTAATGCGGATTAGACTATTCGCCTTTTGAGACAAACAGTCTAACGCGCATTAATCATTTCTTAATCTTATCCTAATGCCCTAAGGCAATCGCCGCATAAGACAAAAGGGGTCTTTTTCTCCATGATTCATAATTCATAATTCTTAATTCTTAATTCTTAATTCTTAATTCATTTCCCCGTGCTGCTCGCGGTTTCACTCTCGCCCTTAACCTGGCCGGATCCAGATTGATCAATGGCTTTATTCACTTCTTCCAATTTGCTAATCGTGCCATCATAATTTTTTTCATCAAACAATTTTTCCGCTTCCTCCAGCATCTTATCGGCTCGGGCAGAGCTTGGCGTAGAGGTAGCATCGCTTATATTAGAATTTTTTGGGGCGAGCATCTCCGGCGTAGCCGCGGTTATTGGCTTGGGTGTCTCCGATTTTATCTGCGGTCCGGCGGGCGCGGCCGGTACGGCAATTTCCATTCTTTGATCGTTTTTTCCTAAATTGGCGCCAAAAACTTCGGTCTCGTCGTCTTTCGGCTGGCCATCGGATTTCTTAATCGTGGACAACCGGGTTTTTACCTGGCTGATTTCCTTTTTAAAATTCTGCGATAAAGTTTCAAGCTTATTATCATTAGTTGCCGCGGCCTGGTCCGACTCTTTTAAAACCTCAATAATCTCCCTGGTACGATTAGAGGCGAACTCCACTCCCAGTTTGGCTTTATCCTTTTCGTCAAAAGCCATGGCAAATTGCGCTTTCTCGCTGATAATTTTCGCGATATATAATGAATCGCCGGGCTTAGAATTCTTTGAAGCGTAAACGCCGCCCAAGCCAACCACCATTATTAAGACGCTGGCCAAAGACGCCATCCAAACCGGTTTGGCCAAATTCGTTAAAATCTGCCACGGCATGATGCTTTCCCAAATTATTCTGATATCCGATTGCGGCGCCGCAATCGGACGGCTGGCGGAAATTTGGCTAAACAAAATCTCCCGATAGCTTTTCTTCCAAGCCTGGTCAGGTTTAATCTCTTGGAAATTATTTAATTTTTTTAGCAACTCTTGATCTTTCATATATGAAAGGTTTCTATGCGCTATTAAATATTCATCCTATTTATTTCGTATTACCTATATTATTAATTTTTTCTTCCTGGCTTAAGAGTTCTTTTAAAGCGTTGAGCGCCCGATAAATCAAAACTCTTACATTGCCTTTTGATTTATCCAAAATGTCAGCGATTTCTTTTATGGAAAGTTCATTGACGAATCGCAAAATTATTACTTCGCGGTATTCATCTTTCAGTTCCGGCAATTTAGTTTCCAGAACCAACAAATCGGCTTTTAATTCCAAGTTCTTGCGCGGATTTTGTTTTTCATCGGATATTTGCGTCACCCTCTCATCGTCCAAACCAAAAGTTCCTCCTGCCTTGTTTTTTCTATAATGATCAATTATCAAATTTCTGGAGATTCTGTAAAGCAAGGCTTTTAAAGTTTTATGATCGGTAAGGCTGTTCTCTAAAATATAATTCCAGGTCTTTAAAAACACTGATGAGCATAAATCTTCCGCCTCCTCCTTATTTCCTACTTTAAAATAAATAAATCTGTAAAGCTGATCAACATACAGATCATAAGCCTTTATAAAGGCGGCCTTGTCATTCTTTTTTATTTTATATAGCAATAACTTTTCTTCAATTTTTCCTGTTTTCATTTAATAATACGTAAAATTTATAATATTGTTACAGTAACCACCGATAATTTACCCCGCGATTCAGGGGGGTGTTTATGTATATAAAAATATTAGCTAAAATTAGCTATTTGTCTCCATGCGGGATTCCGTCCAGCTTAGAGAAAAGAATTATAATGAATAATAACATATATATCGGTGAAAGGCAAACCGGATTAGGCAACAAGCAGCACAAAACACGAAATAATAAATAGATAAAGATTAGCTAAATTTTGTTATGTGTTATGTGATACATGCTACGTGATTATCCTCTACTTGATTTATTTAAAACAATATGCAAAAATATAAATACATTACTTAAGTCTAGAGTAATCTAGACTTTACTATATAAATATAATTAACCATTTACCCCGACTTTAGTCTACAGTAGCGTGGACTAAAGTCAATTTAAACATAAACTTAAGTCTACAAGAATGTGGACTTTACTCCAAAAATGGTTATCAATCCATCTGATCTCGCTAATAATCAACTATTAAATCAGGCAATTAAGCCTATATGGCTTTCTGTTTCTGAAGCCGCAAAATTAGGCGGAGTACAAACAAAAACCATCCGCCGAGCTATACAGTATAACTATGTTAAATATAAAATCATCGGCAACCGCTATTTAATTGACTTTCCTACCTTAATATTATATTTGCACACTAAAAAAAAGCTCAAAAACAAATTAAATCAATTTGGTTTGGGCCAATATGTGGATAAATGGAAGCAATAAAATTGTCCTGTGGATAATTTTATGCTATAATATAAACAATAACACATAAGACTTATCCCCATGCTTATGTTAGGAGGTTATTGTAATTATTCTATTTTCTTTTTAGAAATAAAACAGGTTTTAAAATATAAAAAACCGGCTAAATTTTTTAGCTGGTTTTTTTAATAAAAAATAATTATTTATCAAAGCGAGTTTAAAAGGTCGAACTCCCTTAACCTAGGGATTAAACTCAATTATCTTGATAAATTCAAATAATAATTAACTAATAGGCAAAAAAATAAAGATTAATATGTTAGGCCTAAATATTAATTTTTATTGAAACTAAAAATTAAAGACTATGAAAAAACTATTTGAATCAAAACTGTTTTTCCAGGTGGTTATCGCTTCCATAGTTGCCACGCTTGCCACGGTTGGGATTGTCGCCGCCACAACTACTATCGGTACCAGTATTGATACCGGGGGTCATATAACTATAGCTCCCGATTACGGTTTGGACGCGACAACTGCCGGCGTGCTAAACATCGGCACCACCACGGCCACCACCGTTAACATCGGCGGCACGCAAGCCACCACCGTAGTTTTAGGAAAATTACAGGTTCCAAAAGCTTATGGCTTGGACGTGTCGGCGGCCGGAGTATTAAACCTCGGCACCACCACGGCCACCACCGTTAACATCGGCGGCACGCAAGCCACCACCGTAGTTTTAGGAAAATTACAGGTTCCAAACGCTTACGGTTTGGATGTGTCGGCGGCCGGAGT
>JAQTVB010000032.1 GCA_028707005.1 Patescibacteria group bacterium | reverse complement strand
CCAATGCAATTTTTCGTGCCAATGAAATTGGCGCGCCGCCTAATTTAATATCCTTTCCAGTGTATCAATTTATGTTCAATCGTTGCAAATATTTTGTTTGAAAAATATCCAAAAATACCGATTACCAATATTATTGCGTACATCTCCGTTAAATTATAGACAAGCATATCGTCTAAAACTTTTTGCCCTAATCCATCGGCTCCGCCTATTAACATTTCAGACGAGATTGACACAATTAAACTTAAAGATATGGTCGTTCTTAATCCAACAAAAATACTTGGCAAAGCAGACGGAAAAATAACTTTTTTAAATTTTTGAGTTGGCGACATCTTAAGAATCTTAGCCAAAATTATTTTACTATTTTTCCCGTACTTAACACCATAAATTGTGTTTACTAACATATACAAACTGGTGAAAAAAATCACAATAAAAATCCTTGGAGTATACCCAACGCCCAAAAAAATTACTATGACGGGTAATAAAACTATGGCTGGGAGTGACCGAAAAAAATCTATCAACACTTCTAAAAAATTATAAAGCGTATCGCTTAGACCAATAATTAGGCCAAAAACAAGCCCGATCATTGCCCCAACGATAAAGCCAATTAACCAAAGCTGTAATGTCCAAAAAGTAGGATTAATTAATGATGAGAAAAAATTTAAAAACAAATATTGTATGACTTTAATTGGGGAAGGAAGTAAAACTTGCGAAGCTAAAGCAAATTCAGATATTAAAAGCCAAAGCAAAACAAAAATGATCGGAGCTGTAATATAGTATAAAATCTTTTTAATTTCCATATTACTTTGTAGAAAAATCTATAATAGAATTATGCACCCGCTTAAATTCGGAAGAATTTAATAACACTTTTTGTCGCGGGTAAGCAAGGCGGACTTCACAGGATAAAAAATTATTATTTAACGGCCTTTCTTTAAAAACAATAATCCTATTTCCTGTTAGAATGGCATCTTCAAGGTCATGCGTAACAAAAATAATAGTATTTTTTCTTTTTTGCCAGTAATCGGTCAAAAAATTTATCACTTGTTCTTTTAATTTATAATCAAGCCCTGAAAACGGCTCATCAAGTAATAAAATTTCATTATCTTCAATTAAGGCTCTTAAAAGCGACACTATTTGTTGCTGGCCTCCACTTAATTGATAAGGAAAAGAGTCAAGAGAAAAATTTATATTCAAAAGTTTTATTAGGTTATTCAATTTTTCCAGTTGTTCCGTTCTCGAAACTCCCCTTAACTCTAACGGTAAAAGAATATTGTCGCATACTTTAAACCAGGGTAGCAAAAAATCGCTGTAATTTTGAAAAACAAAACCAACATGATTGCTAGCCAATGATTTGCCCGTAATAGTTACTATTCCTTTATCTAGTGAACATAGATCGGCTAAAATATTCAGCAAGGTGGTTTTGCCACATCCATTAGGGCCAAAAATACAGACAAACTCGCCTTTGGCTATTTTTAAATCAAGGTCTTTTATGGCGATAATTTTCTCACCCTTCCTCGTAAAAACTTTTGATAAATTGACAATATCTATAAAATCCATAATTTATTGCGTGATAAACATCGGTTTTATGTCGATTTTTTGCTTTAAAATGCCGGCAGTAACAAAAGTGTCTATTACGTAATTTATTTTGTCAAAGTCCACTTTCTCTTTCGGAGAAAGAAAAGCGGGTAATCCAACTTTCGTTATAATATCTTCAGTCAGGGGAGTATATTTGCTCGCAATTAATTTTGACTCGTTTTGATTATCAGCAATAAATTTTACTGATCTGTCATACACATCAAATAATTTTTTAACTATCTCGGGATTTTTTTGTGCAAAAGCGGCGGTTACAACACTAAGCGCGGTGGTTAAATAAGGGTCCACGATATATTTTGCGCGTAAATTAGTTTCGATTGCGTGCATATCAAATTTGTTTGTCAAAATAGTTAAGGTCGGCTCACTGCAATAAATAGCATCTACTTGTTTATTGACTAAAGCCTGGGCGATTATTCCTCCGCCTACTTCAATTATTTTTATATCTTTTCCCGGATCTAGTCCAATTTTTTTAAAGATCAAGTTCATCGCAGGTATATTTTTTGCGGCGTCGGTCGCAACTATTTTGCCTTTTAAATCCTCAATTTTTTCTATCGGAGAATTTTTAAGCACAACCAATCCACTGGTAAATTCACCCGTTAATGTTTCACCGCCAAGTCCAAAAATTTTAATCAATCCGGGTTTTTCAATTTCCATTCCCGCTACGGAGGGCAAAGCGGCCGCGGTGACATCAACTCTATTGGTAATAAGCACATCAAGAAGTTGTTTAGAATCAACCTCAACTAGATCCACATCTAATCCAACATCTTTAAAAAATCCTTTTTCCTTAGCGACAAACACCGGCGTAAAACCCATTTCTTTGAAATAAGCAATGCGGAGTTTGTTGATACTGACCGATTCATGATTTCTTTTAATAAAAATTACATCCAAAATCGATAAAATTACTGCGAGTATTAAAATTGTAATAATAATTATTTTTTTCATACGATTTAAATAAAAAGACTAACTGATTAACTCGTCAACGCTCACCTCAAAAGCTTTTGTTATTTTCCTAAGAGTATCAAGCGTTGGATTCTGGTTTTTGCCAGCTTCAATTTCGCTGAATGTAAAACTTGGCGGAGGCGAGAGGATTCGAACCTCTGAAGAGATTGCTCCCTTACCGCATTTCGAGTGCGGCCCATTCGACCACTTTGGTACGCCTCCAACTTCCCTATCTTAACCCCAAATAAGCCAAAACCACAAGAGCCAACAGCACAGCCAAGCTAATGATAGTATAAAGCAATAACTTTACGCTGTCCTTTTTCTGGCCGTCAAAATAAAGCATCAACGGTTTGCCTAAAATTAATGAACTGGTGACCAGCGCGGATAGAACAAATAAGGTAAGCATGATAACGGGAATAAAATACTTATGCTCCCCCTGGCCGAAAATTTTTTCCGCGTTGTTGATAAACGTTACCACCAAAATAATGTAGACTAACGCGCCGAGTGAATTCAAAACTCCGCGCCAAACCAATTTTTTGTTGTCCATAAATTTTTTATTCATTAACGCTTTCTAAAAATATTTTTTTCTTAAAACCGCCGCGCTGATTTCTGCGTTCGTCCTGCAATTTACTCACCTGGCCCTTATCTATTTTATAGTATTCCATAACCGCGTCAATCACTTCGTAAACATCGCCGATTTCTTTAACCAGCTCATGTTTATCGTCTTTCGCTTCAATAAGTTCCCGCGCCTCTTCCAGTAATTTTTTCAATAACTCAATAATAAATTCCCGATCATCTAAAATTCTGACCTGCGGCTTCCCCGCTCCGTCCGCCTTGATAATTTCCGGAATTTTATCGCGCACTAGTTTATGATATATTTTTTCCATATAATCCCCCTTCGTCCCTGCCCGCTCGTGCCTTGCGATGGCAGGCGGGCCCCTTTGTCAAGGGGGTAATAACCATGCTCATCATGGCGACTAACAGCCAAAACATCACGGCCAAGTCATTTTTGAAATAAGGCACATCCACCAAGCCGTGCAAAACGATTACGACCATGGCGCCGATCAAGCCTTCTATTATATATCTATCCGCTTGCGCCGGCGATACCCCCTGCTTTGTCATTCCCGCGCAAGCGGGAATCCAGGGTTGATTAGAAGATACGTTTCTACTGTCCGCCCCTGGATCCCCTGGTCTATCCGCCTGCTGGCGGATCGCCCGAGGATGACAAAAAAAAGATGTCTTTTGTGATAACAAATTGCGTGCTCCCAACCAAAAATATTTTCCAATTATCCAAACAAACAATAACAGCCCGGCCAGACCCAGCTCTGACCAAAAGTTCAGCACGATGTTATGCGGATATAAATAAATCTCTAGCGGCTGCCACATTTCTTTTCTGTAGGCGGCGCTGGCGCGGATTTTTTTCAGCCAGTCCGGATCGCCATTTTTGATAAAAAAACCTTCTTGGTGGTATGGCGCGACCGCTGCCTGATAATTGGCCAAGCCGGCGCCGCTTAAAAGCCGGCCGTCTTTAAGCATGCGCCAGGTATCATGCCAGCCGGCCTGCCTGATTTGGCCGGACAGATTGGTCAAAGCGATATTTTCCATCGCCAGCTGGCGCGCCGGCGGACAAACCGCCACGCCGACCGCGATTATGACTACCAAAGCCGCGGTCGCCCACCTGGCTTTTTTACCGGCCAGCAGGCCGAAGACGACTAGCCCGGCCGCCACACCCACCAAAGCGCCCTTGGACCGGGCGAAGCAGATAGACAACATGGATAAAAAAATCGCCAAACCAATACAAATTATTTTTAAATTCCAAGCTCCAAATCCCAATGCCCAATAAAACCCCAAATCCCAATGCCCAAATAAATTACCAGTATTTGTTTGTGATTTGGAATTTGGGATTTGTTTGGAATTTGGGATTTGGAATTTGGGATTTTCCCCATTATGCGCCTTCGCTCCGCGGGCACTCTTAATGGTGTCGCACAGCCAGCCCATAAAAACCAGCACCAACGGACCCAAATAAAGTCCCACGGCGTTGGGGTAGCCGAAAAACGATACCACGCGCCGCGTTTCTTCAGCCGCCCAAAGCGGATTGCCGATCAACTGCCCGGTAATTTTCTGATAAATCGCCAGCGCACTCACAGCCAGGGCAGACACGGCCAGCGGCCATAAAATTTTTTCTAGGCTAAAATTCATTCGCGGCATTCGCGATTCATTCGCGGCATTCGCCTTATTGTATATTAAATTAATCACCACGATAAACAATAATACGGGTTCAAAAAAATAGGCCTTCCAGATGCCAAAAGAACTGGCGGTAAATCCGGCCAGGCCAGCGGCCAGTAAAGCGATGATAATTAGCAAGGCCATTTCCCAGTCAAAAGGATAACGTTTTTTCCCCCTTGACAAAGGGGGACTAAGGGGGATTGTATTTTTTAAATTTTCAATTATACTTTTATAATTTTTGATCAGCCAGGCTAAAAATACCAGCCAGACCATCACTTCCAGCAAAGTTGACGGCAGGCCGAAAATGCTAAACCTGATTAAATAGCTGGGCAAAGCCGCGATTAAAAACGCAACCGCCCAATCCAGGCGGCGCCAAGCTAAAAAGAAGAAAAAAATAGCGAACAGTAAAACCAAATACGGCATATTATTATTGCTATTACTCTTTTCTGTCATTCCCGCGCAAGCGGGAATGACAGTTAAGGGTTCGTGAATCATGAAATAAATAGATACAGCCCCAAGCAAACCATGACCGTGCCGATTAATTTTTGCAAAAATACGCCGCCACCCAGTTGCTCGTTCAGCATCTTGGGGAACTTCCGGGAAATAACCAAAATGATCACGAACAAGAAGAGGTACTGTACGCCCTGCAAAGCGTTGATGATAGCGACGTTGCCCAGGCTGATGGCCCAATTTATCATAATGAAAGCGGCGGCGGCCGAAAGCCGAATGGCAAAAAAGAAAACCATGTTTTTTGGCGTCTTGGCGCCTTGTTGCTGCTTAACTATGACATAGCGCCAGCCGGGAACTAACAGCATGAGCAGAACGCCTAAAAACGAACCGAGCCGCGACCAGACAAAACTGCCGATAAACGGCTGATGCAAATAAATATATTTCATGAGCACATAATAGGCGGCGAAAAAGACGGCGGAAAAAACCGAGTTGATCAATAGCCGGCTGGTCGGCTGAAAACGCGCCGGCACGTCGCCGATGATATCACCGACCACCTCCCTTATTCTGGCAACAACCTTTTGGTATAGATATACTTTAGTGCGCTTAATGGAAATCAAAACTCCGCCGCAAATCAGGATAATAAAAGCCACCAACTGCCTCTGGTTTAAAGTTTCGCCCAGGAAAATAAAAGAAAAAATAAAACTGAAAATCGGCACCAAGGCGCCGACAATCGGCACCACTCGCGAGGCTTCGCTTTGGTGCAAAGCCTTGTACCAGAACACCAGGGTAGCCAAAAATAAAAAACCGGCCAGCAGGTCTAAGGCCAATTCCCGCGCGTTGGGCATCCACCAGGAGGCGAAAAATAATAAAACCACGTTAAAAATGCTCCAGATGCCGACGTAAAAAGCGTAAGCGATGGAGGAGTGGACTTTTTTTGATAGCAAAAATTTGTCGGCAACGTAAACGCCGGCATTAATGAAATAAGCGATGATAGAGATGAGTAAATACATGTTAATATCTTATCATTTTTAAAGTAAAATACCAATTGTCATCTTGAGTGGAGCGCCAGCGGAACGAAAGATCTATAATACGACGATCAAGGAACGTATAACGTATTATAGATTCTTCACTCCACTTCGTTCCGTTCAGAATGACAAAAAATGAAAAATAAAAAACGCTGCTTCTAAAAGCGCGTTTTTTTATGAAATGATTATTTTACAAAAATATAGCTCAAAAATTTGTAAACCAGCTTGGCCGCCAAAAAATCAGAAGCCTTGGCCGCCGGATTGGGGCATAATTCCACGACATCAAAACCGACAATTTGTTTTTCTTGGCTTACTATCTTCAAAAAATCCAGAACCTGATACCAGCCCAAGCCGCCGGGTTCGGGCGTGCCGGTTGATGGCAGGACCGACGGGTCAAAAACATCCAAGTCAATTGTCACATAAACTTGATCCGTAAGCTTGGCCGCGGCCTGGCGCTGCCAAGCGGTTTGTTTATGGATATCATGGGCAAAATAAACTCTGGACTTGTCTAAAAAAGGCTTTTCCTCCGCGCTCATGCTTCTTATGCCCGCCTGCACGATCGGGCAAAATTCCCGCAGCCGCGCCATCACGCAGCCGTGGTTATATTTTGAGCCGTAATATTCCGGCTGCAAATCCGCGTGCGCGTCCAGCTGCAAAACCGACAAGCCGGGATATTTTTCTTTGTAAGCTTGGACCGCGCCGATAGTGACGGAGTGCTCGCCGCCGACAGTAACAACGAATTTATCACTCTGTAAAAACCCGCTAACCGCTTGCCGCACCGCCGCGATCATTTTTTCCGGCGCGCCCTTTTGCTTAACGGCCGGCGCCGTCATAATGCCTTGCCGGTAGACTTCCGCGTCGGTTTCAATATCATAAAGCTCCAGTTTGGTTGAAGCCTCGAATAAAGCCTGCGGACCTTTGTCCGCGCCTTTAATCCAAGTTGAGGTGCCATCGTAAGGCACGGGCAAAATTACCACTTTAGCGTTTTCCGGTTTAAAATTTTCTTTCGGCCAAGCGCCGAAGTTGATCTTAGATGGCATATTTTTTTATTTACCCCCTTTAACAAAGGGGGTTAGGGGGATTTATAATCGTTTTTATCTAAATAACCCTCAATTATTTTGCAAACCTCAACAAAACCGTTTATAACATCATCGTTCCAGAATCTAATCACTTTTAATCCTAGTCTCTCCAGCTCTTTTGTCCGCTTGTCGTCATATCCAATATCTCGCAAATGCGTCTCCCCGTCAACTTCAATCACTATTTTTATTTGCGGCAAATAAAAATCAACAATGTAATTTCCAATGGGCTTTTGTCGGAGAGCTTTATGGGGAATCTGCCTTAAATATTCAAACCACAATTTGTTTTCTGCTACCGTCGGGTGGTTTCTTAATTCCCTAGCTCTTTGCTTCAATTTTGGATTATACCAAAAATTTCTTCTTCTCTTTATCTCTATCTCTGTATTCTGTATTATAGCAGACTTTGTCATATACCCACGGCATAAATCCCCGGCCCCGCAAATGCGGGACCGCCCCTTTGTTAAAGGGGCTGAAATTTAAGCTGATTATTTTTACAAATTTCCGCGTACAATTTCGCGCTGGGGCGCGGCGCGCGCGCCAAAGTTTTTCGGTCTACCGCGTACAGCCCGAATTTGGGCGCAAAGCCCTCCGCCCACTCAAAATTATCCAAGAGCGACCAGTAAAAATAACCGCGCACGTCAACGCCCTCGCTGATGGCTTGATGCGCATATTTCAGGTGATCGGCAATAAACTTCCCTCTTTTTTTATCGGCCGCATCAGCCAAGCCGTTTTCCATAATGAACAGCGGCTTGCGGAACTTGGCGTAATTTTTTAAAACCCGGTAAATGCCTTGGGGATAAATTTCCCAGCCCAGATCCGTCACTTGCCTGTTTAAATTTTCTTTAAACGGCGAGCGCCAGATCACGCGGTCATGAAAATAATAATCCAGGCCCAAAAAATCATATTGGCCATGCAACTTTTTAATAAATCTGTCATTCCAGCAATAGTTGGCCAGTTTGGCGAAGGCAAACTCCAGCGGATTGACGGCGTGCGCCGGCTCAAAATAATTGGTAAGCATGGTCAGGCCGACTTTGGCTTCTTTGAAATGCTCATGGATAATCTTGTAGCCCGCGCCATGCGCTTTGATTAAATTGTCGCCCGCCCGCCAGGCGGAAAAAACATTTTTTTTATTGGGCGGAAACTTGGCGGTCAAATAACCGTTGGCCACGTGCACCATAGGCTCATTGATCGTCACCCAATAATCAACGTATTCGCCCAAATCGCGCGCGACCAGTCCGACATAGCGGGAAAAATGTTTTACTGCCTTAGGGTTTGCCCAGCCGCCTTGGGCCGCGAACCACAGCGGGTTGGTCCAATGCCAAAGCGTTAAAACCACTTTTAAGTTTTTCGCTTTAGCCGCCTGCAGAACTTTTCGGTAATGCAATACTTCTTCCAGGTTGAAGTTTCCCGGCTCCGGTTCCAGCCGCGACCACTCCAGCCCCATTCTGTACGCGCCGCAGTTTAAATCTTTCACCAAGCTCAAATCTTCTTCATATCTATTATATGAATCACAGGCGATGCCGCAGATAAAATTGGCATTTTCCCTAATTCCTGATTCATGATTCTTGATTCTTGCATTTTCCCATTCACTCCAGTCATTTTCAATCCCGCCCTCAATCTGATAGGCCGAAGTGGATACGCCCCAAAGAAAATCTTGAGGAAATTTTAGGATTTTTGGCATATAAAAGCATTATATCATTTTTTTGGCATTAAATGAAACCTTAAAAAACGGGTATACTATACCTGTTGGAACAAGACTATAATTAAAGCATAATTATTAATCTTGTTTCTATGATTGCCCTATTAAATCAAATTCCCTCGGAAGCGCAAATTAAAAAGCATTTAAGAAAGATTATTTTCGGCGAAAACCTCTTTTGCCCCCGCTGCCGTTCTCGAAAGGTCTACGTCTCTGAAAACCGTTATCGCTGCTCTATTTGCCGTCGGCCATTCAGTCTGCTATCCGGAACCTGGCTCGCTGATCTAAAATTATCATTACGCACTTTTTGGGCCTTACTGTGGTGCTGGACGCAGAAGATACCGGTCTTGCAAACAGTTAAGCTCTGCCATACGAGCGAAAAGACGGTTAGATACTGGTTTAGGCAGTTTAGGCTCCATTTACCTGAATTTGAACCGATTTTACAGGGTCAAGTTCAAATGGATGAAGCTTACTTTAAAACCCTTTCTCTCTTAATGGCCAAGCAGATTGGCTCTAAAAAAATCGCTCATCAAATCATTTTTAAAAATTCCGTTAATCGGGGCGAAGCAACCAATTTTCTCTTTCAGTTCATTGAACCGAGAAGCCAGTTGAATACTGACGGCGCGGGAATTTACCAGGGAATTAACAACTGGTGGCAGGTCAGACACAGGAAAGATATTCACAAAAAATGGGAATTCGGTTTGACTTCGGAGATTGAGGGAATGTTCGGTAATTTGCGTACTTTTATCAGGCGAATGTATCATCATGCCACGCCGGAATACCTGCCAGAATATGTGAGTGAATTTTGCTTCAGATTCTCCTCGCCAGAAATCTTTGATTCGCCGCTAACCTATCTTAAAAAATCAATTTAGCTTGTTCCAACTTGTAATGATTGCCCGGGGGTTTGTTGTAAAAAAGTAAAAAATTTGCTATAATATAAACATGGGGTTAAACAAAAAAAAGCAAAATCAAGCCCAAAATAATGCTTTACCGGATTTTTTTCGGCCGATTTTATGGTCTTTTGATTTTAACGAAATCAATCCGGACGAACATAAAAAAACCATAATTTTAAATGCCATAAATTACGGCGATTTAAAACACTGGCGCTGGCTAGCGGAGTATTACGGCCGCGAGACTATCCGCGAAATTTTAAGCAATGTTTCAGCCACGGAATTGCGGCCTCGTGCTCTTAATTTAGCCAGACTGATTTTTTCAATAAAAAATTTCAACTATGCACCCAGAGGCGCTAAATAAAAAAGGCAAAAAAATTTTTACAAAACTAAAAAATTTTGACGCTTTTTATTTGGCCGGCGGCACGGCTTTGGCTTTGCAGATTGGCCACAGAATTTCCGTGGATTTTGATTTTTTTAGCGGCAAACCGATCAAGAAAGAATTGCTGGCGGAAATTAAAAGGATATTTGCGAAAACCGCGGTTGCCGTTTCAGTTAATAACACCGACGAGTTGACCGTTTTTATTGAGGGAGTAAAAATCACTTTTTTACATTACCCTTTTCCCTTAACGGAAAAAATAATGGAATACGACGGGGTGAAGTTGTTAAGCGTTAAAGAAATCGCCGCCACCAAAGCCTATACCATCGGCCGGCGGGGGTCGTTCAAGGATTATGTTGATTTGTATTTCATTATTTCCGGCCAGCGCGCGGCGCTTAATGAAATTTTAAAAATTGCCGATAAAAAATACGGCGGCGATTTTAATGCCCGCTTGTTTCTGGAACAATTGATTTATCTGGACGATGTTGAAGAGGGCGGCATCATTTTCTTAAAAAATCAAGTGGGAAAAATTGCTTTGGTTAACTTTTTTTCAGAGGAAATAAAAAAGCTGAAATTATAGCTTAGTGTAAATTTTTCCGCCCAACGCCTGCTATGGGCGTTTTTTTTATTGACTTTTCGCTAAAATTATTATAATATCTATAATACCAATTACGAGTATAATACGAATTACGAATTTAAATACGAATATACGAATAAATACAATATAAAACACAATCAAGGCAAATGGCGTGACCAGCAGTATTCGTAAATTAGTATTTAAATTCGTAATTCGTATTATTCTTTATGAATATAACCGAACTGGCCAGAATTTTAAAAGTGCCGACCCAGGAGCTGCGCGATAAACTGCCGCGGCTGGGGTTTGATATTGGCCAAAAAGCCATTAAAGTGGACGGTAAAATCGCGGACAAAATAATCAGGGAATGGCCGATCTTGATCAAACAGCTTCAGGCCAAAGAAGCGGCGGCTAAAAAACAAGCAGCCACGGCTACGGCCGCGACCGGAGAAAAGAAAGAAATCAAAATCCCCAAATTCATCACGGTAAGGGATTTCTCCCTTTTAACCGGCGCGCCGGTCAATCGGATCCTGGCCGAACTGATGAAAAATAGCATCTTCAGCTCGTTAAACGAAAAAATAGACTTTGAAACCGCAGCCATTATCGGCGCTGATTTGGGCTTTAACATAATTTTGTCCGCGGACACGGCGGAAAGCAAAGCGAGCGACATTGACGTCATGAAAGAAGTAATGGATAAAGAAACTCCGGCTGATCTAAAACCGCGGCCGCCGGTGATCGTGGTCATGGGCCATGTTGACCATGGCAAAACCAAGCTCCTGGACGCGATCAGAAAAACCGACGTGGCGGCGGGCGAGGCCGGCGGCATCACCCAGCATATCGGCGCTTACCAGATCACCCATAAAAATAAAACCATCACTTTCATAGACACGCCGGGCCATGAAGCTTTTACCGCCATGAGAAACCGCGGCGCGCGCATCGCGGACATCGCGATTCTAGTGGTAGCGGCCGATGACGGCGTCAAACCGCAGACGGTTGAAGCCTACCGCATCATTCAAACAGCCAAACTGCCCTTTATCGTGGCCATTAACAAAATAGACAAGCCTGAAGCCAACCTTGACAAAGTCAAGCAAGAATTAAGCGAACAGCTCGGCATTCTGCCCGAAGACTGGGGCGGCAAGACCATGTGCCTGCCGATTTCGGCAAAAAACAATCTGGGCATCGGCGAACTCTTGGACATGCTGCTCTTAACCGCGGAAATGGAAGCCAAAGACATTACGGCCAATCCCGAAGCCAGCGCCTCCGGCACGATTATTGAATCGCGCGTTGATCGCGGCCAAGGGCCGGTGGCCACGGTGATCATCCAGAACGGCAAACTTAAGGTTGGCGATCCGCTTACCTTTAACGGCCTGGCCTATGGCAAGGTTAGAGCCATGGTGGATTGCTTCGGCAAAAACACGGCCGAGGCTCTGCCGGCCATGCCGGTAAAAATTATCGGCTTGAAAATCGCGCCGTCAATCGGCGATATCATGCGGGTCGGCCAAGGAGAAAAAATTAAAACCAATAAATTCACTATTCAAAATAGAAACAACTTAAGCGCGATCCAGCCGGCGCCGGCAGACCAGT
>JAQTVB010000031.1:6553-12451 GCA_028707005.1 Patescibacteria group bacterium | reverse complement strand
CTGACGGCAACGAATTCGGTCAAAGAGGAAAAATTAATTAACATAACGAATGAGTGACCGGGCAATGACCGCCTTTTAGGCGGCCCCACTCATCAAGCCACCGCCTTTGGCGGGGGTGTTCTGACTATTAAATTTTTTTAAACAAAATTTTATGTCCACCCAACCAATCAAACCCACCGGCCCCGAGCTTTCGCGCGAGGCTACGGCGGGTAAATGTTGCGAGCCGTTTAATCTGGAGCCGTGGCAAAACAAAGAGATCGTCTGGCAAGATAAACTTTTTGCCAAGGATCATGTCGCCAGCTTTCTGCACATTCCCTTAAACATGGGGAAAAAGATCGTCAAGAATTTGGCTCTGATTGAAAAAGCCAAGGCCAAAGCGCCGCATCAGCTTATGCTTTTTGACGAAAATTCTTTATGGGGCTCGGATATCTATATTGACGTGGCTAAAGACGTGCCCGGCGCGCAAATGGTTAAATTGTCCGGCACTTTTTTAACCAAAGTTTTTGAGGGGCCGTACAAAAACGCCGGCCTATGGGCGCGGGAAATGAGCGAATACGTTAAGAGCCAAGGCAAGGAAATGAAAAAATTATATTTTTCCTACACCACTTGCCCCAAATGCGCGAGAGTATATGGCAAAAATTACGTGGTCTTGTTCGCGCAGGTGGGGTAAAGCGGGAAATAATCTTATAGAGGAGGGAATGATATGGAATTTAGCCTGGAAAAATTTAATGAACTTAAAAATCTAACTAAGTTAAATTATGATAAAATAGGTCGGATTTACAGCCCGGCTTTACGAGCTAATATTGTTTTTAATTCCGATGGATTCCACCATTTACGATATGATAATAGCAGAAGTGAAAGAAGCAAGAAGGTTCAACGAAATAAATTTGTTTATTTTAATAAAGCAGTTGAAATATTAAAAAGATCAACCACTATACAAGAATATAGGCGCTCAATTTGCACGGTTGGGAGCCGTGATCGAAGCGGTTTTCGTAAAACTAAAATTGTTGAGTGGTTTGGCTTTTTTGCGATTATCAGTTTTTCTCAACGCATCCGTATTAACGTGGTGGTGAGAAGAGCGGGGGAAGAAAATGGCCAATATCATTTTTGGAGCGTAATGCCATATTGGTCGTTATCTAATAATATAAGAATAATCGGCTCAAAGAAAATGGAAGATGAATAAATAAAAATACCCTCAAATTTGAGAGTATTTTTATTGTGCCTGTTTTCGGCTTATGCTCCTGTTAAGGATTAGCCGAACGGGGCTTGCGCCCACAAGCACATTATTATCGTAGACCCTTTCATGCCTTGTGTCAAGGTAGCTTTACTTAACTTCTTTAACCAGCTAAAATAAAGCTATGCCAGAGACTAATGAGCGCATTATTAAACCGGAGGCGGCCGGGGACGATAAAACCCTGGATTTGACTTTGCGCCCGAAAAAAATCACCGAGTTCATCGGCCAGGAAAACATCAAGAAAAATCTGCGGATTTTTTTGGAAGCGGCGCGAAAAAGAAAAGAGCCGATTGAGCACGTTTTATTATACGGTCCGCCCGGCCTGGGGAAGACCACCTTGGCTCATGTGATCGCCAACGAGCTTGACGCCAATATCAGAGTAACCTCCGGTCCGGCCATAGAAAAGAGCGGCGATTTGGCGGCGATTTTAACCAACCTGAATCAAGGCGATATTTTATTTATTGATGAAATCCATCGTTTGAACAAAACCATTGAAGAAGTGCTTTATCCGGCCATGGAAGATTACGCTTTGGACATTATTATCGGCAAAGGTCCGTCGGCCCGGACTTTACGCCTGGACCTGCCGCGCTTTACGATTATTGGCGCCACCACGAAAATCAGTTTGCTGTCCTCGCCCTTGCGCGACCGCTTCGGCATGACTTATCATTTGGATTTTTATGAGCCGGCCGATATTAAAAAGATCATTGAGCGGAGCGGGAAAATTTTAAATATCAAATTGCCGCATGAGCCGGCCGAGGAGATCGCCAAACGCTCGCGCCGCACGCCTCGAGTAGCCAACCGGCTGTTAAAGCGGGTGCGCGACTATTGCCAGGTAGAGGGCGACGGCGAAATCAATCTTGATTATTGCCTTAACGCTTTTAAGCTCTTAGAGGTTGATGAGCTGGGCCTTGACTGGGTTGACCGGAAAATTTTGGAAGTGATTATTGATAAATTCAACGGCGGACCGGTCGGTTTATCCGCCATCGCCGCGTCCACGGCCGAAGATATCGCCACAGTGGAGGAAGTTTATGAGCCGTATTTAATGCAGCTGGGGTTTTTGGACAGGACGCCGCGCGGCCGCGTGGCCACGAACGCGGCGTATGAACATTTGGGGCGGAAAAAGCGAGGACAAGGGAGAATAGTGTAAATTTCTAATTCCTAATCAAATCCCAAAGCCCAAGCCCCAATGCCCAACTAAACCCTAAGCCCTAAATCATAATTTATTTTTGAGAATTGGAATTTGGTCATTGTTTGGTCATTGGTCATTAGAGTTTGGGGTTCTAATTGGAAATTAGATATTGGAGATTAGACATTATTTTATGACTCTTACCATTATTATTTTTCTATACGCCTATTTACTATTCGTCCTGGTTTGGCTTGTTTTCAGCCTGATCGCGCTTTATCATATAATTAAATACGGACAAATCAGCTTTACCAGTTCTATCGCCACTTTTTCTTACCTGGCGGTTTCAGCTTTGATTCTCTACGTCTCTTATCAATATTTGAGCCAGATCGATTGGAGCGTTGCCCTGATTACTGTCGGGAACATCGGTTTTTTCGGCTCAAGTAATTTTTAAACTATGTTATATTTTAATCTGCCCCGCAGATTGCCCAATGAAAAAATTATCAAGATTATCAGGCGAGACAGTTTTATTTTATTCAAAAGAATGGTTTTTGTGCTGATTTTAATCTGCTTGCCGGCTTTGGTGGCGGGGATGATTTTTAATCTTTTTCCCAATCTAATCGCGGGCGAAATTTCTTATCCGATTATCGCCTTGGCCATAAGCGGCTATACTTTGTTTATCTGGCTGTTTTCTTTTTTTTCTTTCATTGATTATTATCTGGACGTCTGGCTGATTACCAACGAAAGAATAATTGACGTAAGGCAGGAAGGCTTTTTTTCCCGCACGGTGTCCGAATTGAAATTATTTCAAATTCAGGACGTGACCAGCGAGCTTCAAGGATTTTTTCAGTTCATTTTCAAATACGGCGATGTCCATGTGCAAACCGCCGCCGAGGTGGGAAGATTTGTTTTTAGCCAGGTGCCCAACCCGGAGAAGGTAAGAGACATCATAATTAAATTGGCTGAAGACAAAAAGGCGTATCACGCATAAGATATTTATGATAAAAGCTATAATTTATGACATGGATGATTTAATGGTAAATTCTCACCCGCTCCATGCTTTAGCTACCGAGCGGTTGCTGGAAAGTTTCAACCGCAGATTCATGGATTTGCCAGAAAATTTAAGGTCAAAATTTGTTGGCATGAGAGTAATTGACATCTGTAAGGAAATTATTAAAGAATTTAAATTAAGTATTGATCTAGAGGCTTTTTATAAGCAAAGAAGTCAGTTATTTATGGATCTTGTAAAAGATGAATTAAAAATTTTGCCAGGGCTAACAACCTCTTTAAAACTATTTAAGAATAATGATTATCGGATCGCTTTAGCTTCTTCTGCTGTCCAGGAATATATTAATTTAGTTTTGGATAAATTTAATTTGCGCAATTATTTTGACGTTATTGTTTCCGGAGATTCCATTAAGTTCGGCAAGCCAAATCCTGAAACTTATTCGCTTGCCTCAAAGAAACTGGGATGTCAACCGGCGGAATGTCTGGTTTTGGAGGACGCCGAAAATGGCATTATCTCGGCCAAGGGCGCGGGCTGTCGTTGTATAGCAATAATTAATTTAAATACGCCGCCGCAAGACCGCTCCCAAGCGGATATTATTCTACCTTCTTTAGTCGAGATTACGTTAGAGATGGTTAAAGCTTTATAATAAGATAGCCTATGCGACTGAAAGATTTTGACTACTTTTTGCCCAAAAATTTGATAGCGCAAAAACCGGTAAAACCGCGAGACCATTCGCGGCTTTTAGTTATGGACAGAAAAACCGGGCAGATACAACATGAGCATTTTTTTGACATCATCAACTATCTGCGAGCCGGAGATGTCTTGGTGCTGAACAACACTAAAGTAATGCGCGCCAGGCTGATCGGCAAAAAGGCGCAGACCGGAGGCAAGGTGGAAGTGTTTTTGCTGAAAAAAACATCCCCTCACCCCCAACCCCTCTCCCACTGCGTCCCTCGCAGGAGAGGGGAAAGAGGCGAAGTTTGGCAATGCCTGATCGGCGGCAAGGGCAAAAAAGAAAATTTGCAAGTTAAATTTAGCCGGGGATTGCAAGCGGAAATTATGAAAAACAATCATGACGGCACGTGGGACGTGAAATTTAATAAAAGCGGTTCAGGCTTGATGAAGATCGTGGAGAAAATCGGCCAGGTGCCGTTGCCGCCTTATATTAAGAGACCCGCTTTCGCCCCTCTTTCGCTGAAGCTCTGGCGGGCAAGCAAGGCTACGGCGGGCAAGCAAGAAAGCAAAAACTATCAAACTGTTTATGCCGACGATGCCAAGCTGGGGTCGGTGGCCGCGCCCACGGCCGGTTTGCATTTTACTAAAGAGCTGTTAAAGAAACTCAAGCAACGAGGCGTGCAGATTGAATATGTCACCTTGCAGGTGGGGCTGGGAACATTCGCGCCGGTTAAGGTTGACGATATCACCAAGCATCAGATGCACGCGGAATGGGTGGAGGTAAACGGAAAAACTTTAGCTAATATCCTGCGCGCCAAAGGTGAGGGTCGGCGGGTTATTGCCGTGGGCACGACTTCAGCAAGGGCAGTGGAAAGCATAGCTAAGCAATTAAAAATTAAAAATTACGAATTAAAAAATTATTTAAAAATTCAAAAATTAAAAATTAAAAATTATTCTTCCTGGACCGATATTTTTATCTATCCTGGCTACAAATTTAGAATTGTTGACGCCATGATTACGAACTTCCATTTGCCCAAGTCAACATTGTTGATGCTGGTAAGCGCTTTAGCGGGGCAGAGCGCGATTTTTAAGGCATACCAAGAGGCCATTAAGAAAAAATATCGTTTTTACAGCTACGGCGACGCTATGCTGATTATGTAAAAGTCAGCTTGACTTTAGCAGCTTGTTTAGGTTATACTAAAATTGAATTTATTATTAAGTGAATCATGAATCAGGAATAATGAATTATGGGAAAATTGTCATCATTCATCATTCGTAATTCGTCATTCGTAATTCGTAATTTTTTATGTCCCTACCAGCTAAACGAAGATCAAGAAGCGAGGCCCGACGCGGCCGTTCGCATCAAGCCTTGAAAAAAGTTGTGTTATTTAAGTGCCCGAAATGCGGTAAAGCCATCTTACCTCATCGCGCCTGCGGTTTCTGCGGTTTTTATAATGGCCGCGAAGTCATTAAAATAAAGTTAGCAACTAAGAAAGGGAAGCAGTAGGATTGTTGGGATTCTTGAGACTTTTGTGATTTTTGGGAAAATCCCAATTATCCCAATTATCCCAATTATCCCAATTATCCCAATTATCCCAAACTTATGTCCAACCGCCATCTAGCCAGAACTATTGCCATGCAGACTTTGTTTGCCTGGGATTTTAACGGTAAAAAAGAAAAAAATCTGGATAGCCTGGTCCGGCAGAATTTTAGGCAATTCGCTCCCAAGTTTGATGATCATGGTTTCGTGATGTCTATCGTAAAAGGCGTGATAGATAATGAAGCTGAAATTGATCGCTACATTATCAAATACGCGACTGAATGGCCGCTTAATCAGATAACTATCGTGGATCGCAA
>JAQTVB010000031.1:0-6543 GCA_028707005.1 Patescibacteria group bacterium | reverse complement strand
GGGTTTATGAACTGATATTTGATAAAGATATTCCGGCCAAAGTGGCGATTAACGAAGCGATTGAAATCGCTAAAACGTTCGGCGGCGAGTCCTCGGGAAAATTCGTTAACGGCGTTTTGGGCGCGATTTTTAAAGAAGCTTTGCCGGAATTTAAAAAAGAAGCCGAACGGGGAGCCGAAGCGGTTAATAATTAGATTAAGATTATTGAGATTTTTAAGATTGTTGAGATTTTGGGGACAAACTCCTAAGAATCTTAAATATCCCAAGCGTCCCAATTTTCCATGAAAGATTTTTCCCACTTAGAAGAGGTCATTGGCATTAAGTTTAAGAATGCGGATTTGCTAAAGCAATCGGTGGTGCATCGGTCGTATTTGAACGAACATCCCGATTTCGGGCTTAAACATAATGAACGCCTGGAATTTTTAGGCGACGCGGTTTTAGAAATTATCGTCACCGAAGATTTGTTTCAAAATTTTTCCGATACTCCCGAGGGCGATTTAACCAACTGGCGCGCCAGCCTGGTAAATTACAAGATGCTCGCTCAAGTCGCCAACGAACTGGGCATAGAAAAATATTTGTATTTATCCAAGGGAGAATCCAAGGATAAGAATTCAAAAGCGCGGCAATATATTTTAGCCAACGCCATGGAAGCCATGATCGGCGCGATCTATCTTGACCAGGGCGTGAAGGCGGCCAAAAAGTTCATTAAAGCGTTCATCCTGGCAAAATTGGATAATATTTTAACTAACAAGCTTTACCTTGATCCCAAATCAAAGTTTCAGGAAAAAGCCCAGGATGTTTACGGCACCACGCCGCATTATAAAGTTTTGAGCGAATCCGGACCGGATCATGCCAAAAATTTTGTGGTTGGGCTTTATCTTAACGACGAACAGGTGGCTCAGGGGCAGGGCACTTCCAAGCAGGAAGCGCAGGTGGCCGCCGCCGAAGAGGGATTAAAAAATAAAAATTGGTAAACCTTTGAAAACTTTTTTAAAAAAAGTTTTCAATACTTTCAAAAAATATAAGGTATCAAGTTAAAATTTAATAGCGGGCAAAGCCCTACGGCCATTAAATTTTAACTTGATAAAAAAATAGGGGCGGGTCGCGACCCGCCCCTACATTGATAAAATTTTACAATCCCCAGGCGATTTGCGGCGACTTGTCCGTCTGGTCTTCGGTTTCATAGGCAATTTTGAATTTCTGCCCATCGCTCCAATATTTAAAAACATATTCGCCAGTATCTAAGGGGTCGCGCGGCATCTCCGGAACATACATTTGATCGGCTGATTCTAAAATCGGCACAATTGATTGCCAGCCGGCCACGCTAGGCTCATTACTGGCCGTGATCGGATATTGCCCATGATCATCATAATAAAGGTTAAGCGCGGTTTGCACCTGATGGATATTGGCTTTGCGCTGGGCGTCGCGCGCCAGCGGCAAAATATCATCCATTTGCGCGCCGGCCAAGGTGGCAATGGAGCCAATAATACTTACGCTTACCATTAGTTCGGTAAGACTGAAGCCTCGGTTGTTTTTCTTGATTTTTTTGATCAGTTTTTTGATGAAAGATTTAATTTTAGCCATAAATACGTTTTATTAAGTTAATATATTAGCATAGCATATTTAATAATTTTTGTCAATAGTATGACCATAAAAGAAATTTTTAAATTGGCAGTTCAAAAAAATGCTTCAGATGTCCATTTAGTGGTTGACGCCGCCGCTTTATTAAGAATTGATGGCCAGTTGGTAGATGTGGAGCCGAAAAAAATCTTATCAAAAAAAGATATTGAGCAGATGGTTTTTTCTATTTTAAGCGAAGAGCAAAAGAAAAGATTTATTGACGATAAAGAGCTGGATTTCGGCTATGAAAATGAAGATGAAACCAGGTTCAGGGTCAATGTGCTCTATGAAAGAGGCAATATGAGCCTGGTGGCCAGAGTGATCAGCGACGAGATGCCGACCCTGGAAGATTTGGCCATGCCTAAAGTGGTTTACGATTTGGTGAATCTGCAGCAAGGCTTGATTTTAGTCACCGGCCCAACCGGCTGCGGCAAATCAACTACTTTGGCCGCGATGATAAATCATATCAATAAAAACAGAAGCTGCAGCATTGTCACGCTTGAAGATCCGATTGAATTCATGTTTAAGCATGATAAAAGCATTATCATCCAAAGGCAACTGGGTGCCGATATGATTTCCTTCGGCCATGGTTTGAAGCACGTCTTAAGGCAAGACCCGAACGTGATTATGGTCGGCGAAATGCGCGACCTAGAAACTATCGGCGCTACTATCACTTTGGCCGAAACCGGACATTTGGTTTTAGCGACTCTTCATACTTACAGCGCGGCGCAAACAATTGACCGCATCATAGATATTTTTCCGCCCCATCAGCAGAATCAAGTGAGGATGCAATTATCCATGACTTTAGCCGCCGTAATTTCCCAAAGACTGGTTCTTAAGATCAAGGGCGGCCGGTTAGCGGCCAGAGAAATTTTAGTGAACACGCCGGCCGTGTCCAACCTGATTAGGGAAAATAAAATCGCCCAGATCAAGACCGTGATTGAAACCAGCTCCAAGGACGGCATGGTGAGCTTGGATCATGACTTAAAAAAGCTTTACGACGAAAAAATTATCAGCAAAGAAACCGCGCAGGCGCATATGAACAATCCGGAATTGCTGGAAAAGTTTAGGATTATTTAATGAAAAAGCGGCTAATTTTAAATATAAAATAACCGGGGGATAAGTGTGTGGATATGACGGGGCATAACGGCTTGACATATTATATACATGCTGTATAATAGCAATTAGTTAAATCAATCTTCCATACCATATGAAAAACATACCATTAACCATTAAACTTGCCAGCGGTTAAGTTCGGCTAATTTTTTAGCCCGCGATTAAACCGCTCGGACAGCGGTTTTTTGTTTATTTTAAAATTAATACGAATTACGAATCTGTTACGAATTTACGAATAAAGTTAATGCGGATGCCGCGAATATGTCTTTGTAAATTTGCATATAATTTGTAATTTGTATGGTTAGGACCTTAACAATCAGTTAAACCAAAATAAAAAGGATTAGACGCGGCAGCTGCAAAGGCCGCTCATCCAATAAAAATAAGTAAGAGCATCTTATATTCGTAAACAACTCTGGCAAACGTTTTCGGTTTGTCGGAGGAAATTCCTGCTAAATATTAATGTTTGGCAGGTGAACACTTTTTAAAACAAAAGTGTGGGAAAATCACATTAAGGGTATATGGTGGATGCCTTGACTCAAGAAGCCGATGAAGGACGTAGCAGCCTGCGATAAGCCTCGGTTAGGTGGCAAGCAACCTTTGATCCGAGGATTTCCGAATGGGGAAACCTATCCGCCTGTTGGGCGGATGTCCGCCGATTGAATACATAGATCGGTGAGACGACTACCCGGTGAACTGAAACATCTTAGTAGCCGGAGGAAAAGAGAAAAATAAAAAACACAAATTTACACAGATTTTTAACAAATTAACGCGAATTTATTCGTGTTAATTTGTTCCGCCGTAAGGCGGATAATTTGTGTTAATTTGTGTTTGCATTCCCCGAGTAGTGGCGAGCGAAAGGGGATAAGTCTAAACCTTTTTTACCGCGTCTGTTTGCGTAGCAAACATACACGAAAAAAACGAAAATAAAACGAAGAGAACGAATGTATCAGACACAGTTATACATTATAATCAGTTCGTGCTTTCGTTCCGCCAGCTGGCGGATATTCGTTAATTTAGTGTTTGTCTGCTGCGCAGACGGGCTGAAGGATCTGGGTCCATATGTTTAAAGGGTGTTGCAAGATGGTTGTTTTCACTTCCTAGAAAAGTGAGGCAGAGACAAAAACAATGATTTTTAGTTGAAGCGAGCTGGAAAGCTCCGCCAGAGCGGGTGATAGCCCCGTAAGCAAAAAAAATCATTACTCTGTGATGACATATCTTAAGTAACGCGGGACTCGTGAAATCCCGTGCGAAGCCGGGTCGACTATGACCCAAGACTAAATACTTCTTGAGATCGATAGCGAACAAGTACCGTGAGGGAAAGGTGAAAAGCATCCCTGTAAGGGAGATGAAATAGTATCTGAAACCATATACTTACAAAGAGTCGGAGCGGTGCTACACAGTGTGTGGTACTTATTTATTTGATAATGGGAGACAACCCCGTGCCAAAGTGGCTTCCGGACTAACCGGGGGCGATGTGGCTTTGGTGGCGAGACGTCACCGCCGAGAGTTGTTTCTCGGGGAGAGAGATGTTCGAAAATCTCTCTCCCACCCATTCTCAAGTATGTAAGTAATGCATAGTGTGTAGCGCCGTGACGGCGTGCCTATTGAGGAATGAGTCAACGAGTTTGCTGTGTGTGGCTGCCTAATCCGCCTAAGACGGAGCAGGCATAGTGAAAGCGAGGGTTAATAGCCCGTCAGGTCTTATATTCACAGTATAAGATATTGCCTCATTTATAGGATTATTCATATCAATTTATTTTAGCGATGAATTTTAGATTTATGATTTTCGATTTTGGATTTAAATCACAAATCGAAAATCTAAAATCGTAAATAAATCGCGGTTAATTGAATAATAATATAAATGAGGCAATATCAAGTTCCATGAACTTTACTGTGATTATATGTCCTTAGTCGCATACACAAGACCCGAAGCCGGGTGATCTAGCCATGACCAGGTTGAACCCCGCCGAAAGGCGGGGGGAGGACCGAACCCACGAGCCGTGCAAAACTCGGGGAAGAGTTGTGGTTAGCGGTGAAATTCCAATCGAACTCGGCAATAGCTGGTTCTCCTCGAAATAGCTTTTGGGCTAGCCTCGAGTATTTCTTTCAGGGGGTAGAGCACTGAATGAGGATAGGTCGAAAGATACTGTCCTTAACCAAACTCCGAATACCTGAAAATTAAACTCGGGAGTCAGACTATGGGCGCTAAGGTTCATCAGTCTAAAGGGAAACAGCCCTAATCGCAATCTAAGGTCCCTAAATATATGCTAAGTGTGAAAGGTGGTGTCGCGACTGCGACAACTAGGAGGTTGGCTTAGAAGCAGCCATCCTTTAAAGAAAGCGTAATAGCTCACTAGTCAAGTTGCCGCGCGCCGAAAATATATCGGGGCTAAGCATATTACCGAAGATGCGGGTGTCGTGGGAACACAAATTAATACAAATTAAGAACAGATTTAACACAAATTTGTGTAAAATCTGTGCCGCCGATAGGCGGAATATGTGTTAATTTGTGTTCCCCGACGCGGTAGAGGAGCATTCTAAATCCGCAGAAGCCAGATTGTGAAGTCTGGTGGAGGTTTTAGAAGCGAGAATGTTGACATGAGTAGCTAAAAGGCAGGCGAAAACCCTGCCCACCAAAAATTCAAGGTTTCCTGGGCAACGCAAATCGACCCAGGGTTAGTCGGTCCTAAGACGAGGCCGGTGTAATGCCGGCGTAGCCGATGGTTGAGCTGGTTAATATTCCAGCACTGCCGTAATCTCCGATGGGGGGACGCGGTTTAAAAGCTTAAGCGCTTCTATGGTATGAGCGTTAATGGCGATGGTGATAGACCCAGGCAAATCCGGGTCAATGTTTGCTGTCGTCGTTTGAAGACGAAGCCGCAAGGCACTAGTCAATTTAAGCGGATAAACCGCCCAGAAAAACCTCTAGGTCCGCCGCAAGGCGGAAAAGATTATGGCAACCGTACCGCAAACCGACGCAGGTGAATAGGTCGAGTAGACCAAGGTGTACGAGAGAACCTTCGTTAAGGAACTCGGCAAAATAGCGGTCGTAAGTTCGCAATAAGACTTGCCCGCGTGAAGCGGGCCGCAGCTAAAGAATTCAAGTGACTGTTTAACAAAAACACAGCTCCCTGCTAACTCTAACGAGGATGTATAGGGGGTGATGCCTGGCCAGTGTCCGAACGTTAAGGGGAGAAGTCATCGCGCCGTAAGGCGCGGGCAGCTTTGATCCGAAGCGCGGATGAACGCCGGCGATAACTATAATCGTCCTAAGGTTCTGCGGTTTATGAAAATAGACCCCAGAAGGACTAGGACGGTTATAGAGAAGTTCGCTGCCTAGTTATAATGAAAATTATAATTGTCCATAAACATCTGACCATATGCTGGAAACTCTGCGTATGCGAGAGTACCTAAAAGGTAACAATCTCTCGACGAGGCAGACAATCAGCAGGAAAGACTTGTGTGTTGAAAAGTGGGACGTGGATTGTAATAAAGGTGATGCAACCAAACGGGTACCCATGCAATGGCACTCCGCAGTCGGTGTTGCGGCAGCGCCACAAGAAAGGGCCGCAATAGCATTGCATCATGGTAGCTAGCCGAAAATGAGTCCACTTTCTACAACCAGTCGAGGGGCGATCTCCAATTGCTCCTCGACCCAACTTCCCAACACACAAGAATCCTCAGAAACCAAATGTCAGATCTCCTGATAGAAATCGGGAGGAAGATAGAGTTCGTGCTTTATGGCGACATAAAGATTAACAAAACATAGCGAAATCCCTTGTCGGGTAAAAGTTAGTGCAGGAACAA
>JAQTVB010000005.1 GCA_028707005.1 Patescibacteria group bacterium | reverse complement strand
GCGAATTGCCCGTAGAAATTATAACCAATAAAAATAACGACGGCTTTGCCAAGGGCAATAATGACGCCATCAAGCTGGCCCTGGAGCAAGGATTTGAATATGTGGCGTTATTTAACATGGACACGGCCGCCGAACCGGACTGCGTGCGGAAGATGGTTGAGGCGGTCAACTTAGGACAGGGAGAGGCTGGAGAAAATCCCCCCAGCCCTGCCCGCTTGTGCCCCCGCCCGCTTCGACAGGCGAAGTATGTCGGGCGGGTCGCGGTGGCAGGCGGGCCCCTTTGTCAAGGGGGAGAAATCGGGGCGGTGCAGGCCAGATTGATGCTTTATCAGGACAAACAAAAAATAAACAGCTTGGGCAATGTGACGCATTTTTTGGGGTTTGGCTACTCGGCGGGAAATGGAGAAAAATATAAATCCCCCCGCCCGCCTAGCAAGCAAGGCGTTGCGGGCGCGGCCCCACCCCCCCCTTATCAAGGGGGTGAGAAAGAAATTTGCTATCCAAGCGGGGCGGCGGTGCTTTTTAAGGCTGAAGCGTTAAAAGAGGTCGGCCTGTTTGATGAAGAATTTTGGATGTATAATGAAGACCAGGATCTGGGCTGGCGGCTTTGGCTTAATGGCTGGAGATGTGTTTTAGCGCCCGAGGCGGTGGTTTTCCATAAATACGAATTCAGCCGCAGTATTAAAAAGTATTACTATTTGGACAGGAATCGGATTATGGCCATGCTCAAGAATTATCATTGGGCGACGCTGGCTTTGATCGCCCCGGCGTTTTTAGTCATGGAGGCGGGTTTGATTTATTTTGCGGCTAAGAACGGCTGGTTTTATGAAAAGATGAAAGTTTATAGTTATTTTTTAACTTGGAAAAATTGGCAAAAGATCATGGCCGAAAGGAAAAAAGCCCAAGCTTTAAGAAAAGTGCCGGACAGAAAAATTGTTAAAATGTTCAGTGGAAAAATTTGGTATCAGGAAATAGGGGAGGGGCGGTTGAAAATAGCCAACATCGTGTTTAATGTTTATTGGAAATTAGTTAGAGTTTTGATTAGATGGTGAATCGTGTCTTGTCATTGCGGGCCTGACCCGCAATCTAGAAACGGGTAGTAGGTTAAAAATTTTTTTAGATAAAGTATTTTTGCCGCCGAATTCTGGATTCCGGCTCGGGGGCCGGAATGACAAATTAATTCTATGGACATCAGCATCGTCATCGTCAACTACAAATCCAAAAGCTTGACCTTAAAATGCCTGGAGTCAATCGTCAAAGCCGATTGGCCAGGTTTGGATTATGAAATTATCGTGGTGGATAATTTTTCGGTTGATTTGTCGTCCGCCGATCTCAAGCCTTTCGGGCAGAAAGTCAAATATATCATGAATGGCCGCAATTTGGGCTATGGCGCGGCCAATAACCAGGGCATCAGGCAGGCGCAAGGCGAATATGTTGTGATCATGAATCCGGACACGGCGGCCAAGCCGGAGGCCTTTTTCAAGCTGTTTGATTATATGGAGAAAAATCCTCGGGTCGGTTTGGCCGGGCCTAAACAGTTTTATCCCGACGGCGCGGAGCAGGACACTTGCTTCCGCTGGCCTAAGCTTTTTACGCCCCTATATCGGCGCACGCCGCTAGGAAGAATTGGCGCCGGGCGCAGGGATTTAGACAGATTTCTTTATAAGGAATATAATAAAAGTAGCATCAAAGAAGTGGATTGGCTGTTAGGCTCTTTCCTCTTCTGCCGCGCCCAGGCGCTCCGCCAGGCGGGCGCGTTTGATGAGAAGTTTTTTCTTTATTTTGAAGACACTGACTTATGCAAACGGCTCTGGAACATGGGCTGGAAGGTGGTCTATCATCCGGGGGCGGAAATTTTCCATGACCATAAGCGACAAAGCGCCAGCGCGCCCTGGTATAAATTTTTTCTAAACATCACGGCTTGGCATCATCTGGCGTCCTGGGTAAGATACATTTGGAAATGGAGAGGGAAGTGATAATCAATTATCAATTACGAATTATCAATTACGAATTATGGATCGGATTATAAGAAATTTTGGAGGCGAAAGAAGCCTTGAGGGAGAAAAACCTTACGCGGGGGTAGATGCGAAAGTTTACCCAACTTATAAATGCGAGGGCAATTGCCCTTTTTGCCTTACTGAAATTAGGCCAAAAACCAGAGAAGCGGATACGGAACAATTTTTAGTCAATTTTTCAGAGGAGATGAGGAAATATTGCGAAGGGGGAGGTCGTAAGGTTTTATTTACCGGCGGCGAACCAACCGAAGCTCCGGACAAACTTTTAGGAATGCTCGATGAATTGAAAAAATATCAGCTTGATCTCGTGGTTCTTTACACCAATGGAACTAATTTATTAAGGAGCGTTGAGCTAAAAGATGAAAAAGGTGTAATGCTAACACTTTTGAAAAACCATGGATTGCAGAATATTAATATGTCTGTTCACCACTATGAAAGGCAAAAAAGACTCGCCATCTCAGAAACAGTGGGGAAAATGGATAATGAAAATGTTTTCGAGGCAGTGCGAGCAGAAGGAATCAATTTAAGATTGAATTGCACTTTAATGAGAGATTATATCGGTTCCGTCGGGGAAGTTAAGAGATATATTGAATGGGCAGTCAAATGTGGCATAAAAGATATTTATTTTCGTGATTTATTCCATGTTGAAAATCGCAATCAACGAACTACGCCCGGGGATAAGAAAAAACTTAGCTATACCGATGATCAAAGAATCGATTTTAATAAATTGGTCGCGGACATTCAACAAGATCCTGACTTTGAAGCAAAAGAGCAATTATCCAGGCATAGAGATTGGGGGCAAACATATATCTTTCTTTATAAACCGACTGGAATTCAAGTGTCTTTTGGTACTTTAGTTATTGGGTCAGAAAGGCCGGATGAGGCAACTTATTTTACAATCAATCCGAACGGGAAAATGACGCCAAACATGAACGCGTCAGAATATTCAGTGTGATTCTTTGTCGAATTAGTTATATAATGTAATTATTCAGAAAAATTTATGAAACCAATTAAGAAAATAACCAAGGCCGTGATTGCCGTGGCCGGTTCGGGAACCAGGCTGCTGCCGGCAACCAAAGCCATGCCCAAAGAAATGCTGCCGATCGTGGATAAGCCGATTATTCAGCTGGTGGTTGAAGAATTGGTGGCCGCAGGCATCAAGGATATCATTTTGGTCACAAAATGGGACAAAAAGCCTTTGGAAGACCATTTTGACCATAACTGGGCGCTGGTCAACGAGCTGCAAAAAGCCGGCAAGGAAAAGCTGTTGGAAGAAGTGAAAAAAATTTCCGAGTTGGCGAATTTTATTTACATCAGGCAGAAAGGGCCTTACGGCAACGGCACGCCGGTTTTGTCGGCCGCCAGCATTGTTAAAAACGAGCCGTTCATCTTTGTCTGGGGCGACGACTTGGTTAAATCCGCGGTGCCTTTCGCCAAACAGATGGTGGACGATTACAATAAAAACGGCAACTTGATGATCGGCGTGCAGGAAGTGCCGCTTGATCAGGTTTATCGTTACGGCATTGTTAAAGTAAAAAAAGGCACCATGCGGATTGAGGACATTATTGAAAAGCCCAAGCCGGAAGAAACGCCGTCATGCCTGGCTGATTTCGGGCGCATGATTTTAAATCAAGAGATTATTGATATTTTGAAGACTACCGCCTTAGGCAAGGATAACGAGCTTTATTTAGTTGATGCCATTAAAACTTACGTCAAAAACGGCGGTGTTTTTATGGCCAAAAAAGTAAGCGGCGGCGAATGGCTTACGACCGGCGATCCGTTGAATTATTTAAAAACCATGTTGAAATACGCCTTTGACCGCGAGGATATCGGTCCGGAGATTAAGAGTTTCGTCAGGGGTTTATTAAAAAATAAATAAATAGTTTATCTTTATGAAGCACGATTTTATAACTACCGGCGGCGCGACCGAAGACATAACGTTTTATACTAAAGAAGGCATTTTGCTGGATAATCAAAAGGACTTGATCAGGCAGAAGCTCTTGGCTTTTGAGTATGGCGCCAAGATAAAAGTTGATCAGTCGTTTTCCGGCTTTGGCGGCGGCGCGGCCAATGCCGCGGTCTGTTTTGCCCGCCTGGGCTTTAAGGCGTCTTGTTTGGCGGCGATCGGCGATGATTTGCGCGGGCAGAGAATTTTGGATAACTTCAAGAAGCAGGGCGTGGATATATCGTTAATGCAGAAAGTTAAAGGAGCGGAAACCGGCTTCTCTTTTCTTTTGGTCGGATCCGGCAACGAGCATATCTGTTTTTCCAATCGGGCGGCCAATAATCAATTAAAAATCACGAATCACGAATTACGAATTTTGCGTGATGCCAAATGGATCTATTTAACTTCCTTGTCCGGAGAGTGGCAGGCTAGTCTGGACAAGATTTTTTCCGTTCGCGGATCAAAGATTGCCTGGAATCCGGGGCATCGGCAAATTTTAGGCGGAATTAAAATTTTGAAAAAATATTTTAAGCGCGCGGATTGCTTGATCGTTAATAAAGATGAAGCTCTGGAAATAGTCATCTCGGACAATAAATACAAAAGCCAAGGCGCTTATTTTTTAAACGATACGAAAAAATTATTGGCCGCTTTGGCTTCCTACGGATCGGAAATTATAGTGATTACCAACGGCCGCCATGGCGCGGACGCGATGGCGCGAGGGCAGATTTATCATCAGTCGATCGTTAAAGAGCAGAGGCGCGTTGACACGACCGGAGTAGGCGACGCTTTCGGTTCGTCTTTTATCGCCGGCCTGGAGTTATATAATCAGGAGATTAAGCGCGCTTTATTGCTGGCCGCCAAGAATTCGGCTGCGGAAATCAGCGAGCAGGGGGCGCAAAACGGGCTATTAAGGAAGAAAGATATTTAGCTGTTTGTCATTGCGAGCGACCGCAGGGAGCGTGGCAATCTCCTTTAAGTACAAACGTCTTTACTGACTAGGCATTATTGGGCCGAACAACCATTACGTTAAGGTATTTACCATGATTCGTTACTCATGATTCATGATTCTTTCTTACCAGAGATTGCTTCGTCGCTACGCTCCTCGCAATGACATGAAAATTTTATGCAAGTAAAAATTGAAATTTCCGCCAGACATCTTCATCCTTCAAAGCCGGACCTGGAAAAATTATTCGGTCCGGGTTTTTCGTTATCAAAATTTAAAGATTTATCCCAGACCGGCCAGTTCGCGGCCAACGAGAGAGTCAAATTAGTCGGCCCGGCCGGTGAAATAGATAAAGTAAGAGTCTTGGGCCCATGCCGCAAAACCACGCAGATAGAAGTCTCGGAAACCGACGCCAAACAGCTTGGCATCAATCCGCCGGTAAGGGATTCAGGCGATTTGGCCGGTTCGGCCGGCGTTAAAGTTGTCGGCCCGGCCGGCGAAGTGGTTTTACAGCAAGGCGCTATTTTAGCTTTGAGGCATATTCATATGGAGCCGGAAGTTGCTGAAAAATTGGGCGTTAAAGACGGCGATCATGTCAAAGTTGATATCGGCGGCAAGCGGGACCTGCTTTTTGAAAATGTTTTAGTAAGGGTTGATCCCAGTTTTAGGCTGGCCATGCACATAGATACGGATGAAGCTAACGCCGCGGGCATAGATAAGGATAATAATATAGGAGAAATCATTGTTTAATTTTGTCATTCCCGCTTTCGCGGGAATGACGGTAGGATTATATGCCAGAATTGCCAGAAGTGGAAACTATTGTCCGCGATCTCAACAGCAATTTGTCCGGACGGACGATTAAGAAAATCACCTCTACCGATAAAAAAGTTTTTCAGTTGACTAGCCAAGAAGCGAAAACGATCATTGGCGCTACCGTTAAAGCAGTGCGCCGGCGCGCCAAGATGATTATTATTGATTTGGGCGAGGCTTATCTCTTGATTCACCTGAAAATGACCGGCCAGCTGGTTTTAAAAAACCAATTTGGCCTGATTGCCGGTGGCCATCCCATCCTTAACCAAGGACCGGAGCTGCCGAATAAATTCAGCCGGGTGATTTTCCAGTTTAATGATCAAAGCCGTCTTTTTTTTAATGATGTAAGGCGGTTCGCTTGGGTAAGGCTGATCAGCCGGCCTGACTTTGCAAAATTAGAAGCTGAATTAGGCATTGAACCTTTAAGCGGTCGTTTTACTTTGGAATATTTTAAAAAAGTTTTGGCTCGTCGCAAATCAACCGTCATCAAGCAGGTTTTAATGGATCAGCAACAGATCTCCGGGGTAGGGAACATTTACGCCGATGAGGTGCTGTTCCGCGCCGGCGTTAAGCCGTCTAGGCGGGCGAACACTTTAAAGCCGCAAGAAATAAGAAAAATTTGGCAGGCGATTCCCGGGATTTTGCGCCTGGCCATTAAGCATCGGGGAACTTCTTTCAGCGATTATGTTGACGCGCGCGGCGCGGCTGGAAATTTTGTAAAATATTTGCAGGTTTACGGGCGGGCGGGAGAAAAATGCCGGCGCTGCGGCCGGATCATCAAAAAGATGAAATTGGGCGGACGGGGAACACAGTGGTGCGATTATTGCCAGAAATAATACGCGCAATAAATAAAGAATCATGAATCATGGATTTTGCTAATCAGCGCCTGCGGCAAGCAACTAAATTTTGAGGTAAACGGCTGATTGTGGTATAATAAACTTATCTTATGAGGATACAAGCAAAACCAAATATCTGCGTTGAACTGGTGATTATTTTGATCCTGGTCGCGCTGTCTTCCGGATTTAACCTGGCTAGGCCTGTTTTAGGCGCAAGTTCCGACGCCATTGCCATCAGGGTGATGCCCAACTCTGCCAGTTTATCTCCCGCGCGCTGGTATAAGGAAAACGTGAAAGTAAAGGGTTCGCCTCAATCGTTAACGGTGGATGGCTATCAGGCGGTTCGCGACGGCCGTACGGTTTATGTTAACGCAGCCAATATTGACTCCAGCGATAAATTTTATACCAATATTTACATTATTTCATATAACCAAGAAGCCGAGAACGCCACCATAGATATTTTCGGCCAAATGCTTGCTTATTGGAAGTTTAACGCGAATATCACCGATGCGGATAAAAAAGCCAAAATCACGCGGGATACCAGGCGCTTGGCTGATTTATCCGATATTAAGTTGGCATTAAGCGGTTATTATGAAGCGCACAGCGGTTATCCCGCTCTTTTGGCCGGTTCATACCTGGCCGGCAAGTCTATTTCTACTTGGCCGAGCTGGCGCCTTACTTTAGGATCGGCCATGGCAATTACTTTGCCGGTTGATCCGGTTAATAAGCTGGGCGCTTGCCCTGCCGGCTACGACGCGGTTACCTGCTGGAATCAGACAGATAAAAAATTTGCCGACCCGACGGACGACGGAGTATTTAATTTGCCTGGCGGCAGTTTAGTTTATGTCTATATGGTAAATAATGGCGCTTTCAGCCTTTGCGCCACCATGGAAACGAATTATATAACGGCTGCTCAAGGAGCTTGCCAACTTTAGATAATAGAAATAGAGCCGCCATACGGCCGCTTGCGCGGCGAAGATAAAAATACCGCCTTCAACAGGAAGAGTTGAAGGCGGTATTTTTTTGCAAGCGAATTTTTTAAAAGAACAGGTAGCTGGCGAGGCTGGTGAAAATGCCCAGAGCCGAACCGGCGATTATTTGCGCCGGAGTATGGCCGATTTTTTCCAAAAGTTTCGGGTAAGATTGATCAAGCATTTTATCTTCCGCCAAATCTTTAACTAAGATGTTTATTATTTCTCCATGTTGCCCGAGATAACGCCTTAGGCCGATTGCGTCGCGGATAATCAGAACACTGAAAATAAAACAAACGGCGAAGAGCGGCGAGGAAAAACCCTGGGTAAGGCCGACGATGGTGGTTAAAGCGGCGACAAAAGCGGCATGGCTTGACGGCATTCCGGAATAAGATGAAAGAGAACGCCAGTTAAATTTTATGTTGTTTGTTTTTATTAAAAACTTGCTAAGCTGGGCGATGATGCCAGCCACCAAAGCGGTAATTAAAATTTGGTACATATTTTATGATATAAGACTAAACGGAAGAGAGCTTATTAATTTTGAAAAAATAATAAGAGTATAAAAAGATTAAAAAGTAAGCTGTTATCAAAAGCGAGAAAATCAAAGGAAAATTATTGGCAACCTGCCGGTAATTTGGTTGTATAACAAATGTGTTCACTTGGCTTACGGCCGGTAGAGTAAGCTTGTCGCTATCAAGCGGCAGCAGTTCTTGATTGATAATTGAATGAGTTAATAAATTTTGCGCGCTGTCTTTAAGTTGAGGATTAAATAAGTTTATTTCTCCCCGGACAGAGCCAGAATCAAATTCGCCGTTTACCGCCCAGGGCGCGGCCGAGCCAACGGCCGGAGCGCCGAAAACTTGCACCACCACCATAGTATCTTGTCCTTGAAATTTTCCCGGTATGGTCGCGATGCCGATTTCCTTATAGTAGGGGCTTAAAAGATTTTTTTTATGCAAGGGGGAGTTTTCCCAAGCTTCCAAGACGCCTTCGCTGGTGGCGAAGTCTATGGCCAAATTTTCACCCACATAAGAATAATTATAACCGGTATCGCGGATCCAGGAAGAAAACCTCTTGCCGTCAATAGTATGATTAAAAATATTAGAGTCTAAAATTGTTTCGCCTTTTTGAATCGCCGCTTGAGTCAAGAGCTGGTTGGCGGTCAAAGATTCCATGCCCTGGTTAAGCCTTATCCGATTGGTAAGCTCAATTAATTTTTCCGGAGTGATGGCGGACAAATAAGCCAAATTAGGCAATAAAAAAATCCCCATCAGTGTTCCCAACAGAGATAACTTCCAGTATGCCTTAGTTCGCTTGTTATATTCTTTTTTAAGGCTGCCATAAGTGAATACTAGCCGCCCGTTTAAATTTTCTACCATTTTTATTTTTATCTTTATTTTTGTTTTTTTGCTTGTAGGCAGGCAGATTGTCTATCCTTTTTGACTATAAATTAATTATAGCACAAATTTATTTAAAATGCAAGGTTGCTTGATTACAGTCTGTTTGATAAAATGATAATATCAGCTTTCACGGGGCGGGATCAGCCTGAACCCCGGCAAATACTGGCGCAATGCTCTAAGCGATCTTAGCCTGGCTCGTTGTTATAATTTAATGTTTGATTTTAAAATTTTATGAGAAAAAAAATTATCGTGGCCGTAAGCGGCTATTTTAATCCTCTGCATGTCGGACATCTAGAGATGATGGAGAAAGCTAAGAAATTAGGCGATGAGCTAGTGGTCATAGTAAATAATGATCATCAGGTAAGGTTGAAAGGCAGTGTGCCGTTTTTAAATCAGAGAGATAGGATGAAAATTATTTCAGCGATAAGATGGGTTGATAGGGTTTTTTTATCTATTGATAAAGACAGGTCTGTCCGCCGGTCGCTCGTGAAAGTGAAGCCGAATATTTTTGCTCAAGGCGGGGATAGAAATACGGGCAATATTCCCGAAGCCGCCGTTTGCCGCCGCTTTAAAATTAAAATGGTTGACGGTTTGGGCGGGAAAATCAGATCAAGTTCGATTTTAATCGCCAGGGCCGCTGAAATAAAAAAGAGTTTAGCGAAGAAATAAAACGTTTAGCCGACTGTGCAAATATTTTGTTCAGTTATTTTTAAGATAATTTTTGTCTGATTCATACGGCTGCGAGGTGTAAGACGAAATCGCGGCCAGTGGCCAGTGAAGAATTAATATCTTCATCCGATGGCCCGGGCTATTCACGCGGTATGATAAAAAAAGCAACAATCTTAACAGTAATTATTTTTCTCGCCTTGGCTTTCTATTGGCGCGGATTGAACGCGCCGGCCGATAAGAACGGCCAGGAGCAGATTTTTTTGATTAACCAGGGAGCGACCGCGGAGCAGATCGCCCTGGATTTAAAAAAAGATAATTTAATAAAGTCAGCTTTCTATTTTGAACATCTGATTAAGCAAAGCCGGCAGAGCGTTAAGGCCGGAAAATATTTTATCAGCCCGAAATTAACGACTAAAGAGATCGTGAAAATTTTAACCATGGGTGACGCCATCAGCGACGAAAGAACCATAAAAATAATTGAAGGCTGGAATATAAAAGACATAAATAATTATTTAAACAAAATCATGGCGGCGGATAGTTTTTTAAACATCGCCAGGCAGAAAGCCAAAGATTTAAAATTTAAAATAGCGCTGGATAAGGAATTGGCCGACGGCCTGCCGGCGGACGCCACGTTGGAAGGTTTTCTTTTTCCCGATACTTACAGAATTGGTAACGACGCCAAGGTGGAAGATATTATAAATAAAATGCTTGCCAACTTCAATAAAAAGCTTACGCCGGCCATGAGAGCGGAGATGGCGCGGCAAAAAAAGACGGTTTATGAAATTATAACCATGGCGTCAATTATTGAGAAAGAAGTGAGATCGCAAGATGACATGAAAATTGTTTCCGGCATCTTCTGGGACAGAATTAAGAACGGCCAGGGGCTTGAATCCTGCGCCACCTTAGCTTATGTTTTAGGCGTCAATAAGGCGCAATACAGCCTGGAGGATACTAAAATCAATTCCCCGTACAATACTTATAAATATCGCGGCCTGCCGCCCGGGCCGATCGCCAACCCCGGCCTTAACGCCATCATGGCCGCGATTTATCCCGCCTTGACCTCGTATAATTATTTTTTAAGCGATCCGGCGACCGGCAAAACAATCTTCAGTAAGACTTTGGATGAACATAATATGAATAAAGCCAGGTATTTAAAATAACCCCCGCGTAGAGACAGGTCGCAACCTGTCTCTACGCGGGCTGCGCTGGATTTGACATTTTGGCTGCCTATGCTATTATTAAATCAATTAAATAAAGGTCGCAGACAGCAGGTCCGCCCTAAGCGGATAAATCCTGCCGAGACAAACCTGCCCATTGGCAGGCATGGCTAATTTTAGCCATTTTAAAGGTCTGCGATTTGAAGCAGATTTTTTTATTAGAAATTTTATCAGTCGCCTTAAGCTTATAATTTGCAATCTTATCTATGAATATATTTGTAGATTAGGACTTCATTCGTAGATTAGGATTATGTATTTATCTTATGCCAAAGACCAAAGAACAAAAGAGAACGATTTTAAAAGAATTGTCGGAGAAAATCTCCAAAGCCAAATCCGTTGTTTTTGCGAAATTCACCGGCCTGGGCGTTAAAGACAATGAAAATTTAAGAGCGAAGTTGTTAAAAGAACACAACGAGTATTATGTCGCCAAAAAAACTTTGTTTGATTTAAGTTTTAAGGATAAAGGGATCGTCGGCCTGGATATAAAAAAATTTGACGGGCAAATCGCGGCGATTTTCGGCTACGACGACGAAGTTTCTCCGGCAAAAATCGCGGGACAATTCAAAAAAGAAAAAGAAGGCAAGCTTGAATTCATCGGCGGCATCCTGGAAAATAAGTTCATTAACGCGGCCGAAGTTGCCAATCTGTCGGAATTGCCGTCCAAGAAAGAGCTTTATGCCAAGATCATCGGTTCAATCAACGCGCCGGTTTTCGGTTTTGTCAACGCTTTGGCCGGGAATTTGAAAAACCTAGTGTACGCGTTAAACGCCATTAAAGATAAAAAACAAGCTTAATTAAAATAATTATTTAACAATTTTTAATTTAAAATTAAAAATTATAAAGTTTATGCCAGAAGAAACAAAAAAACCCGTCTCCGCTTCCACTGACGCTAAAGCTTTGGCGAATAAGGAAGCTGCGGCCGGCAAAGAGGAACCGATAGTCGTTCCTGAAAAATTCAAGTCTTTAGTGGAGACTATTGAAAAAATGTCGGTTTTGGATTTAGCCGAATTGGTAAAAATTTTAGAAAAGAAATTCGGCGTTTCCGCCGCCGCCCCGGCCATGATGATGGCTGGTCCGGCCGCCGCCGCCCCGGTTGAAGAAAAAACCAGCTTCAATGTTGAAATCACCGAAGCGGGAGCCAACAAAATCTCGGTTATTAAAGCGGTTCGGGCTTTGACCGAGATGGGCTTAAAAGACGCCAAGGACTTGGTTGACTCGGCTCCAAAGATGTTAAAAGAAGGCGTGAAGAAAGCCGATGCCGAGGCTATGAAGAAAGCCTTGGAAGAAGCCGGCGCGAAAGTTACTCTAAAATAATATCGCTGATTTGAGAAAATTAAGGCGAATACAAAAAACGTTCCCGGAAAGTTGGAACGTTTTTTTGTATTTGTGTTTTTCGCGTTTACTTAACCATGTCAATTGAATAAACCGCGGTATTGTTTAAGAAGTAGATTTTTTTGCTGGTTTCATCAACCTGGAAATCTTTTAAGCTGTTTAAAGCGTCGCTTACGTATTGGTTTATGAATTTACCGCTTTTATCAAACACCACCAATCTTTTGCCGGCCGGCTCAAGAACATAAATATAATTTTCCGACGGGGAAACGATAACTTTAGAGGCTTGGGCAAGCGGCGGTTCAACGGTTGCTTGGGGAAAGTCCCGTTTCTTCCCTTTGGTGTATTTTGAAATTTCGCCGTTGCCTTTTAAAAGATAAATATCTCCATCTATATCAAGGCTTATGACGTTCGCCAGATCTTCTTTGCCGGCGAGCCAGGGGGAGGGGCTGGCGAGCGTATCGCCGCTTTTGTTAAAACGATAAATTTGTCCGGCGGCCGCGTCAACCGAATAGAATCTGCCGTTGTATTGCTCTAAGCCGGCGGCTTTATCCAAATTTAAATTTCGGCTTAAGTTAAGGCCGGATAATTTCGCGTTCTTAGTGTCCAAAACCAGCGCCTTATCGGGGCCGAAATAATAAATATTATTGTCTTTATCAAGACTAGGGAAGCCAAGCCGGCTCATTTTCTGGCCGCCCAGATTCAGCGAAGTGGTGAGCTTGTTTTTCAGATCAATTGAATAAATCGCCGCTTGCGCCGCGTCGGCCGCGTAAATTTTTTCCCGCGCCAAGACAATGCTTTGCGGCTTCGCGCCGGGGTTAAGATTAACAAAATTGGCCAGTTCAACGGGATTGACACGGATGGCATGGCTTATTTTTTCGATCTGCGTTTGATATTTTGCCGCCAATTTATTGTATTGGTCCTGCTCGCCTTGATTACTTCGCGGCATTTGTTTTAAAAGATCGTTAATTTCCTTTAATAGTTCTTTCGCGCCCGCTTCATTGCCGTAAAGCAGACTGGCGTCAACTTGATTTTGTTTTTGTTCAATAGCCGCCAGCGTGTTATTAACAACCGCTTGTTTTTTTTCGGCCCGGTTTTTTATGTTTTCATATCCCAGGCTTACGAAGAAAATCAACAAGCAGACCAGAAAGGCGGAGAATAAAATTTTACCAACCTTGTTTAATGATTTATACCACAGTAATGTTTTTAACAATAAGACCCGAAAATGCCGTCGGAAGTTTTTTACTTTTAAAATCAGATTATTCCCGGCGTCGGCCATGGCCTGCTTATCCGTTATGGTTTTAAAAAAATAGATAAAGAAACCGATGGTATAAATTAAAAAGTTTTTTAGCAGATTCAATATTTTCGCCCCTGGCAGCCAAACGGCTTTTCTCTTGATAAAAATTTTATCTTTCAAAGAAGCAGCCTGGCCGCCGCTTTTCCGCATTTTTTTAAAGGTCAAGCGGCTCACCAAGCCGTTAAGGACCAGCGGCCATTTTTTCGCGTTAATCAACCCCGACGGCGTTAGCAATTTTTCGGTTTTTTCCTCGGTGATGTTCAAGCTTTCAATTGAAGATTTGGTTGAAACAATCGGCTCTCTCGCTTTAACTTCCACAGTTTCCGGGTCAAGGGTGTTTTTTATGATAATGCCCAAAAAAGGAACATAAGCGTTGATTTTTCCCAGCATATTTTTTATTTGTTCGGCTGCGCCGGCCGGAGGCAGGGTTGTGATGATGTCGATAATTTGCTTGGCCGAGAGGTACTCGGAAAATGTTTCACTGGAAAAAATAAAATAACCGCCACGGGGCAAGTTGCCGCTGATTACGTTGGAAAAAAATTTTACCGCGCCTGACGGCTTTTTAGTTTCAGCCGCGCCGGTTTGTTCGGTAATATCGGCCAATTTGTATTTCGCGGCTTCACCGGACTTGCCTTTATATAAAAGCAGGGCTTTGTTTTTTCCCAGATTGGCGAAATGCAAACTGTCGTTATAAATCACGCCAATGGTGATATTCATAATCCCGGGATCAAACTTAATCTTTTCGGTTTGCAGGAATTCAGCCAATTTTTTGTTGGTTCTGGCTAAGGCTGATTCAAAAATATGCTCAACCTTTATGGTATTAACCCTTTCCTTTAAAATAAGTTTTTCATTTTGGTAATAATCATGGCTTAAGGCGGCGGTTAAAAAACTGATGATTTTAAGGCTGGAGGATTTGGGAGATTCAATGTCAAACAAAGCAAACAGTTTTCCGGCTAAAGCCTCTTTGCTGGCATCGGGCTGGGCGACGTAGATTTCCAACGTTGATTGGCCGCGCTGGGGGGGAGTAAGGATAAATTGAGCTATTTTATAATTCATAGCAGGCGAAACAAAATGAATTGAAAGCGAATAATGCGCAAGATTAGAACAATTGATAAATAAAAAATATCTTTTCTAACCGTGAAATTAGAAAATTATTTGTTTTTTGACTTAATCGTATTTCTATTATACAATAAATGCATAATTAAGTTAAGTGGTTTGGCGATTATTATGCTGGAAAAATTATTCGGCTCAAAAGCCAGGGTCAAAATTTTAAAATTGTTCTTATTGCACCCGGCGGAAAAATATTATATCAGGCAATTGTCCCGTGATTTAAAGTTGCAGCTGAATTCGGTGCGCCGGGAGCTTGAGAATCTGGAAAAATTCGGCATTTTAACTTCCGACGGAAAAGAGATTAACGACGAAGCGGCGTCCGGCGGCGCGGGCGAACCAGCCGCGGGGCAGGCGCCAGAGCGTCCAGGCTCGGGCGGGCAGGAGAAAAAATACTTTCGCTCCAATCCCAGCTTCATCCTGTTTGATGAAATCAAAGCGTTGATTGTTAAGGCGCAAATTTTATACGAAAAAGATTTTGTCAAAAAATTAGAGGCGATCGGCAAAGTTAAACTCTTGGTTTTGACCGGTATTTTCGTCAACAACCCGAATGCCATGATTGATATCTTGCTGGTTGGGAAAGTAAATAAAGTTAAGCTTTTTAAATTAATCAGAGAACTGGAAATAGAGCTTGGCAAAGAAATTAATTTTACGCTTTTTGACCCCAAAGAATTCAAATACCGCCGCGACATCACTGATATTTTTCTCTACGGCATTCTAGAAAGCCGAAAATTGATAATTATTGACGAACTGGGATTGAGTTAGGTTGGGCGATTGGTATTTTTTGGCGAAATTCCATAGATGCCGGTTATTGATTTAAGCTTAAGCTATCGCGAAAAACCGCCGCTGCAAAAAGGCGGTTTTTAGTACCCCTTGACAATAGTTTATTAATATGCTATATTTATAAGTTATATCATTTAATATACTAATATCTATTTAATTAGCTGTAATTAGCCATAAATTATAAAAATATGAACTTATTTAAACGAAATTCAATTAATAATTTACTGTTGCTTGCCATTTTTTTGGCAATTGCCAGTTTATTCAATTTGGTTTCAGTAAATAAGGCCATGGCCGCCAATGGGCTTGCCCAAACGGTTAAGCAGGTTAAGGTCGCGAATAGCTCTACGGTTTATTATTTAGACCATAAGCTCGGAGTTAAAAAGGCTTATGTGTCCGCGGCCGCCTACTTGTCTTATGGCAATAAATGGTCAGACATAAAAGTGATCAGCCGGGCGCAATTGGATAAATGGCCTGATTTAAAACTTATAAAATCGGCGGGCGAAAAAAATATTTATTATATCAAGGGCGATAAAAAAACTTTAATTAAAGGGCCGTCGGATTTTTCCAAATTCGGCCTGGACTATGGTCGGATCGCCGCTATTAACAAAACGGATTTTTCTCTGTACCAAACCGTTGATTACGCGTCCGTGGGCTTAAGCGCGAGCGCCGGGCAGATTGCTCTAAAAGCCGGCGGCGGCAGCCCGGGCTCATTAACCATTGAACTTGACGCGGATTCTCAAGCCGGTTTTTTACCCATGAATACTAAACATAACCTGGTCGCGACTTTTAATTTCAAAGCCGGCGGCGCCGCAGTGGAAATAAAACAGATAATTTTAAATTTAAAAGGCGTATATCAGCCAGAGGTAATCGAAAAAGTATCTTTGACCAATGAGGCCGGTTATAATTTAGGCGAAGTGGCGGGGTTAAATAACCGACAGGCTGTTTTTAGCTTTGGCACCAGCCCCTTGATTTTAGCGGCCGGCGAAATTAAAAAAATTAAAGTATACCTTGACTTGAACTCTTACGCGGATTTTATCAATCATTCCGTGAAAGCAAGCATTGAGAGCCTGAAAGACGTGAAAACCAACGTTGAAATTAATGGCAGTTTTCCCATCGAGGCCAAAGAATTTAAATTGGCCGTGGGTTTTCTGATGGGCCAAGCGGAAATAGATGAAATAACGCTGAACGCGGGCGGTAAATTGGTGATCGGCGATAATCAAAGAATTATCGGCAAATTTAAAATCATTGAAACCAGCGGCAATGAAAATATGATCATAAAAAAGATCGCTTTGGTTAATCTGGGCAGCGCTCGTTCAAGCGATTTGATCAATTTCAAGCTTAAAGATTCCAACAACAATCTTATCGCCCAGGCGCAGAGCATGGAAGGCGACGCGGTAATTTTTAATTTAAATAATTACCTTTTAAGCAAAGGCCAAGATAAAACTTTTTTTCTTTCGGCCGATATTATCGGCGGAGACAATAATCAGACGGTGAATTTCAATTTGCGCGATTTTTATGCGACCGGCGATAGTTACGGCTACGGTTTGTCTTTCAGCCAAACCGATGCCGGTGAAACTTATACTATCGGCCGCGAATCAATCAGCGTCTTAAGCGCGAGCCTTAACCCCAGCAAAAGCGTTTTTTCAAAGCAAAACGGGGTGCTGCTGGGAAATTTTCAAGTAAGAAACAATAATCAGAAAGTCAAACTGTCCAGCGTTAATGTCAAATTAGAAAAAAGTTCGGACGCCGCGTCTTTTAACGATGCTGTTTATTTGGTTAACTATGACTCAGGCGAAGTTTACGCCGCGACCGACGCTTCCAAGCTGCCGGGCGGAGTGAGTTTGAGCTTTAACAACCTGGCGCTGGAGCCGAGGCAGACTTTGAATTTCAGCTTAGTCGCCAATTTGCCGGCCGCGGCCAAAAGCGGGGATAAATACAGGATAATCATCAACAGCATTATATATGGGTATGAAAATGTCTCATATTTTTCCGCCAATTTGGCGCTGGCCGGAAACTATCTGGTGGTCACCAAGTCCAGCCTTTATATTTACACCAATAATGACGATAGCTGGGGCAGAGATTATATCAAGGGTCAGAAAAATGTAAAAATCGCCAGTTTCATTCTGGAAGCGGCGGCCGGCGACGACATAAACATCAGCCAGATTACTTTGGCGAAAAGCGGCGATACTTCCGGTTCGGTGCTTTATGAAAACGGTTTTAGCAATCTGCGCCTTTATATCGGCGGCAGCCGGGTCGGCAGCGCGATCAGCAAGCCCTCGGCGTCCACTTATGTTTTTGATAATTTTAATTACCGTTTAAGCCAGAACGGCCGCTGGGAATTAAAATTGTACGCCGACACGGAAAAGGATCTTAAGGCCAGCGAAGTCCAGATGATTGTTTTAAGCGTCGGGGCCAAGAGCAAAACCTCCAATGTTCCCGCGACCATAGCCGGTTTAAATGCCGCGAGCCGCAAAGTTTATTTCGGAGGCAGTGAAGCGGAAATTTTGGCGGTTGAGGGCGGTTCATTCACGCCGGGAGTTAAAGATAACAATATCGCGCGTTTTACCATAACCAATAATGGGGCTGAAGATATTAAGCTGAACAGTTTGAACATCGTCACGACCGCGGACGGCCTTTCTTACAGCTTAGGCTTTAGCGATTTAACCGTGGTTGAAGCCAGCGGTTCAAGCAAGCTGGGACGTATTTCCCGCCCGGTGGCCGGCGCCAATAAAATCGGCTTAAACAGCTACACCGTTAAGACCAGCCAAACCGCGGAATTCAATATCAGAGTAACGGCCGGCGAAGAGGTGCCGGAAAACGGTTTTGACGTTTATCTTACGGATCTGAAGATAACGGGCAAAAAGTCCGGTTTGGAAGCGGCCGTTTCCGGCGATCCGACCGATAAAGTAACGGTAAACAATACCAGCCCCAGCAACGGTTCCGGCGGCAATGATGATAACGCGATTCAACTGGCCTGGCCGGTAAATTCCCAGAGAGTAAATTACGGTTTTCATGACAGTAATTATCCTTACAGAAGCGTTGCCGAACATGACGGTATTGATATAGATGTTGATCAGGGCACGTCGGTTAAAACCGCGGCCGCCGGCACGGTGGCGGAGGTAGCGAACACCCATACCACGCAATATAATTATGTAATCATAGATCATGGCAATGGCATCAAAACGGTTTACGGGCATCTTTCCGAAATCGCTGTCAACCAGGGCGACACAGTAGCCAGCAACCAGGTCATCGGTTTGTCCGGCGGCTTACCCGGCTCTATCGGTTCGGGTTCAAATACCAACGGCCCGCACTTGCACTTCGGCGTGCTTCAGGACGGCGTGGCCGTTGATCCTATGGCATATCTGGATTAAATTAAAAGAATTCAAGCAAAGAAAAATATTTCATAAACAAGAAGGCGAGATCCATGGATCTCGCCTTCTTAAGGTTTCTGGAATATAAAAAGTAGCACAGGTTAATTCTAAAAAATGTCAATGAGTTTTTCGCTTTTAAGAAGAAGGGGAGAACACGCTGTGCCCTCCCCAGTCGAACTCGTGCGAACGCTCAACCCAATTTCTCGTCTCCTTGGAACGGGGAAGTGGGCCTTGACCCATTTAGGCTATGTCGTTCCCCAAGCCCTGATAATATTATAGTCCAAAATCAAGCAATGTCAATCCGGCCGAACAGCTTGCTTCCGGCAGGGAATTAAGGTAAAATAAAGCCATGGAAAAATTATTTTTATACAACACTTTAACGCGGACCAAAGAGCTTTTTAAGCCTGTTAAAAAAGGCCGAGTTGGTTTATATACTTGCGGCCCCACGGTTTATAATTTCGCGCATCTTGGCAATTTGCGCACTTATATTTTTGAAGACATGTTAAAGCGGGTTTTGCTGTATAACGGATATAAAGTAAAGCATGTCATGAATATCACCGACGTGGGCCATTTGACCGGCGATCGGGATATGGGCGAAGACAAGCTGGAAAAAGGCGCAAAACGGGAAGGCAAGACGGCGCGGGAAATCGCGGAGTTTTATACCGAAGCGTTTCGCCAAGACATAAAAAAATTAAACATTTTCGCGCCAGATGTCTGGTGCAAGGCCACGGACTACATCAAAGAGCAGATTGAGCTGATAAAAATTTTGGAGAAAAAAGGCTACGTATATAAAATTCCTGACGGCCTTTATTTTGATACCGCGCAACTTAAGGCTTACAATAAATTAAGCCATCTGGATTTAGCGACTTTAAAGGAGGGCGCGCGGGTGGAAAAAAACGAAGCAAAGCGCCATCTGACCGATTTCGCGCTGTGGAAATTTTCGCCCAAAGGCGTGAAGCGTCAGCAGGAATGGCCGTCTCCCTGGGGCGTGGGTTTTCCCGGCTGGCATATTGAATGTTCGGCCATGAGCCTTAAGCAGTTAGGCGATCAATTGGATATTCATTGCGGCGGCATTGATCATATTAATGTCCATCATACCAACGAGATTGCCCAAAGCGAAGCCGCGACCGGCCAGAAATTTTTTAACTATTGGCTGCATGGCGCGTTTTTGAATATTGCCGGCGGCAAGAAAATGGCCAAGAGCGAAGAAAATTTTTTGACGCTGGAGAATGCTTTCACTAACAAGGGGATTGATCCGCTGGTTTTCCGATTTGCCTGCTTGCAAACGCATTATAGAAAGCCCATGGAGTATGGCGTAGCGGCCATGGAAAACGCCAAATCGGGCCTGGAGCATTTGCATCGTCAGGCCAGGCAATTACAAATTAAAAACTATAAATTGCGAACCAAGGATATAAATAAAAATTACCAAGAAAAGTTTGTTGCCGCTATTAACGATGATTTGAATATGCCTCAAGCCTTGGCTGTGGCGCAGGAATTATTAAAATCAGATCTGGATATATCTGAAAAGCTGGCTACCGTTTTGGATTTTGATAAAGTTTTGGGTCTGGGTTTAAGCGGCATTGATAGTGCGGCAGATGAAGTGTCGACAGAAGTTGTTGGATTGGCGCGAGACCGGGAAGCGGCTCGCCAAAATAAAAATTGGCCGGAAGCGGATCGTTTGCGTGCGGAAATGGAAAAGCTTGGCTATATAGTGGAAGACACGAAAGACGGGCAGAGGGTAAGTAAGAAGTAATTTTTACCCCCCCCCCCTTGTCATTCCCGCCCGCTTCGCCATAGCTTTAGCGAGGCGAGTGAAAGCGGGAATCCATGTTTATAGGTAATCACGCTACAATGATAAAAATAGTTTTGACGCTTATCAATAGGCACTGAATAGCATGGTTTCAACCATCAAATTTAATCCTTAGTTGATTTTTTATCTTCTAACTATTAATAGAGGCGTATGCAAATAAACACACAGTTACTCTTGTTAATGATATCTGTTCCATTGTTGATATTAGGAGTGTGGATTTTTGTTATTGTTACTATTGTCAAATATATAAAAAGGGGTAAAAAGTTTTCATCTTCATTATCCCGGTTACAAGTTCCTGCAAACATAAGAAAACGAGCTGAAGATACGCTTAAAAATTATGTCCCATACCATGTTACAATAGATGATATTTTAAAAAACGTTGGTCTGAATAGAGTTACCAAATCTTATTCAAAAACTACTAGTGGAAATAAATCAATAATTCAGATGTACCCCCTATCGTCCTGGAAAGAGAATTATAATTATAAAGACAGTTTTTTGAAATGTTATTCTCTAGCATTGTTTAAGAGCTTTAACCTTTTTAATTATAAATTTGTATCCCAATATGCGATTATAAAAATTAATCAAGGCGCCATAGAATCACTTTTTGCCGAAGGTATTATGCATATTTTATTTAATAATTTGGTATTCGGTCGTTTTGATTTTAATAATAACAAGATATATAACGCTGCCAACCAAGAAATTGGCACTTTTACAGTTCCGAGTACAACAAAAATTACTAAAATTAATAGCGCCAGTGATCCGGCTAGCCATGCTATACCTGTAGCAGGAACTACTTTTGAAATAAAATCGGAAATATATATAAACCAACAACGCAAAGCTACTATATTATTGCAATCTTCAACTGAAAGTGAAATAGAGAAATCTAGAAGAAACGATAAGGAGCTAGATTTTAACATGTTTCAGAATTTAAATATTCAATTTGAGCATGAAGCTGTTCTTATTTTAGGCTTTGGTGTTTCTTTTTATGCGTTATTAAGCAATATGAGTTCGTTTGAAATTCAGCATCAAATTTAAGTAGCTTGCTTTTTTGCCGACCCGCCAGCGGGCGGGCGTGTTTATTCCCTCTTTATAAGGGGGTATTTTTATGAAAAATTTTTGGTCAAAACTGGATAAACCCATTTATGCTTTAGCGCCCATGGCCGGCGTGGCCGATAGCGCTTTCAGGCAAATTTGCAAAGATTTCGGCGCGGACGTGGTTTATAGCGAGATGGTAAGCGCGACGGCCTTAGCTTATCATTCTAAAAAAACTTTAGAGCTGATGAAATTCGCAAAAAAAGAGCGGCCTTACGTTGTCCAGCTGTTCGGCGCCAAGCCGGAGCATTTTGCGCAAGCCGTAAAAATCGTGGAGAAGCAAATTAAGCCTGACGGCCTTGATATAAATTTCGGCTGCCCGGTGAAAAAGGTGCAAAAGCAGGGCGCGGGCGCGGTTTTAATGAATGATATGAAACTGGCGCGCCGGATCGTGGCGGCGGCCATAGAAAATACCAGTCTGCCGGTATCCATTAAGATTAGATCAAAAGTCGGCAATACTACAGCCGTGGATTTTTTAAAAAGTTTAGCCGGGCTGGAGATTAAAGCCGTGATGATTCATGGCCGGAGCATGGCGCAGGGCAACAGCGGAGAAGTGGACTGGAAAATGATAAAAAGGGCGCGGCCATTGGTGAAAGGCGTTCTGCTGGCCAACGGAGGCGTAGGCCTCACCCCCAGCCCCTCTCCAAGCCTGGAGAGGGGGGTGAAAGCAGACGCTGATTGGTTGTTAGCTAAGACCGGCGCGGACGGCGTGGGAATCGGCCAGGGAGCTTTGGGCAGGCCGTGGATTTTTCAACAATTAAAAATTAAAAATTATCAATTACGAATCAAAAATGCCGATGAAAAAAGCAGAGGGGCGCCGCCAGGCGCTTCCAGTAAGGAGGAAATATTTAAGGTGATGTTGAAGCACGCCAAGCTGGCGGAAAAATTAAAAGGCCAGCCCGGGATAGTGGAGATGCGCAAACATCTATGCTGGTATGTAAGCGGCCTGCCGGACGCCGGCGCTTTAAGGGAAAAATTGGTGAAAGCGGAAAGTTCGGCGCAGATAAAGAAGATTTTTTATGTTTGACTATACCATTTTTCTGTGTTAAGTTATGGCTAGTTATTTCAAAATTCAACCAAAAATTTGCCCCAAGAAAGGAGGGGCTTGTCATGGCTACAATCAGTCCAAATACCGCTTCCGCCGCCCTCAAAGCACTTTTTGACAGGCAGATGGAGATGGCAGTAAAACTTGCCGGCGACGAAACCGGAATCAAAGCCCTGTTCCCGCTACTTGAACAAATCGGGCAAGTTACGGAGGGTGAAGGGAGAATTCCCTTTGCCATTATCCCACAAAATCCGAACCTGACGCTCCCTAAGCGTATGATTAAGGTTGTTTTTAACGACAGATATAGTGGTAGTTGTACGCGGGGCCTTGACTATCCCCGCATCATCGACCTTGATGTCCTGCCCCGAGGACATTACTTAGCGGTGGATATTGAGGATGGGCAAGCAACGCAGAACATTAAACCGAGTGTCTGTCTCGCGCAATTCAAGCAAGATAATCGTCTCGGTGGTACTGCGGTAGAGGGAATTACGGTAGTTACTTATGATGCGGAAATCCTCCGGCGTCATTATATTAACCTGACGGGATCTTGTCGCCGCAGCGAGTGGTTTACTATTCTTTTCCTCGACGATGGGACGCCAATGCTCGGCTTGAGCTTTGGTAACAATGCCCATCCGCACTCTGGTTCGCTGTCGTGCGGGAGGCGATTAGGACTTGGCGCTTAATCGCCCTGGAGTTTAGCGGGGGTCACACGAGAGCTGGCTAATTAGCCCGCTCTTTTTTTCTTTTGTCTGACGCTTTTTATTATTTCTAGTTTTATGTTATAATATAAGCAGTTTTTAAAAAACTATTTTTACTCTTATGGCTTTAATCAAGCCAGGCAACAAAATAGAGAAGCCTTCATATAATCCGGAACATTTTAAGGGTCCGCAGGAAAGAACCGGGCAGAGCAGGGAAAAAGAAACCAGAGAGAGGTTGGAAGAGGCCAGGAAATCGGTAATTGAAGTAATCAATCAAGCCGGCAGCGCGGCGCCGGCGTCAATCGGCCCGGTAACCGGCATTATGGCGCCGCAAGCCAAGCAGCAAAAGCAGATTGAAAAAGTTTTAGCTTCCGGTCTGGATGATATTTATTTGAGTTTGACTCCGGAAAAACAAGAGCAATTCAAGCGGGCCGGCGAAGAAACCGCCGGCAAAATCAATAAACTGCTTAGCAAAACTAAAGTAAAACTTGGCGCCATTGTTAAGTTAATCAGGAAATGGCTTTCGCTCATACCGGGCGTAAGCAAATATTTCTTAGAGCAAGAAGCGAAAATCAAGGCAGATGAGATAATCAAATTGAAGCATGAATAATGGGAATTTTTTAACCCATGCTTCATTATTTATTTTTATGGATTACGGTCTGGAAAATCAAGGCCTTGGAGCGGTGAATAATCTCGGCCTGGAGATTAGTCTTGACAGTTGGCTGATTTTTTTGGTGATCGCGCTAGTCGCGGTAGCGCTATTTTTTATTGTCCGTAAAATTATTCTGCTCATGGCCCAAAATTCAAAATATCTTGATCATAAGGTGTACCTTTTGCGCGTGCCCAAGGAAAAGCCGAATGAAAAAGAGCAGTCGGCCGGCGGGAATTATCTGCAGCAGCTGCGCGAACAGATCGGCAGGGGAGAAACCATTTTTAAGGCCATCGGCGGCTTGAGGGCGCAGCGCTGGCATCAGAATTTATCATGGCTGATAGGCCGTAATGACCATTTTTCCTTTGAAATAGTGGCCAATCAAAAATTAATTTCATTTTACGTGGTGGCGCCCCGGCACATGAGCCGCTACCTTGAGCAGCAGATTCAGGCGTATTATCCTGAAGCGGTGCTTGATGAAGTTTCTGATTACAATATTTTCAGTCCGCGCAGCCAAACCGCAGTCGGCTATTTAAAAACCAGAAAAAGCTTTATTTTTCCCTTAAAGACTTACAATCATATGGAAGCCGACCCCATGGAATCGCTGGTTAACGCTTTATCAAAGCTCAATGAAAACGAAAGCATTGCTATCCAGTATATCGTAAGGAGCGCTTTGCCCGGCTGGCATGCCAAATCAAACCGGGTCGTTTCCGAGGTGAGCCAAGGAAAAAAAATCAAGGAAGTTTTAGGCGGAAATTTTTCTTTTAAAATTATCTCCTGGCTCGGCGATTTAATCGTTACCGCCAAACCGTCCAAGGCGGAAGACGAGCGGCCCAAAGAGAACCGGCTCACGGCCATGGAGCAAGAGGCGCTGAAATTGATTGAAGAAAAAAATTCCAAGGCCGGCCTTGACGTGAATATCAGAATTATCGCGAACGCCAACGATCAGGCGCGCGCTCAAAGCTATTTGAAAAATTTGCTGAACGCCTTTAGCCAGTATAATCATTATCAGTATGGCAACGTTTTTTATAACAATACCATTTCTTCAAACAGATTCGCCCAAAAAGTTTTGGTGAAAGATTTTATTTTTCGCCGCTTTAAGCCGAACATCGGTTTTCTTTTGAACACCGAAGAGCTGGCCAGCCTTTTTCACCCCCCGATAGCCGAAACCGAAACGCCGAATATTTTATGGCTTTTGGCGAAATACGCGGCCGCTCCGTCCAATCTGCCCGATGAAGGCATAATTTTGGGAAAGAATGTTTATCGCGAAGTGGCGAAGGAAATTAAGATTAAAAGAGATGACCGCCGCCGCCATACTTATATTATCGGCAAATCCGGCGTGGGCAAATCGGTTTTGCTCGCTTCCATGGCCATCCAGGACATCATTAACGGCGAAGGGGTCTGCGTGATTGATCCGCACGGCGATTTGGTAAAAGACATTTTGGCCCGCGTGCCGCGGGAGCGCGCTCACGACGTGATTTTATTCGCGCCGGCGGACATTGAGCGGCCTTTGGCTTTGAATCTTTTGGAATTTGATCCCCGCTATCCGGAGCAAAAAACTTTCGTGATTAATGAAATGATCAAGATTTTTGATAAATTGTATGACTTAAAAGCAACCGGCGGGCCGATTTTTGAGCAGTACATGAGAAACGCCATGCTACTCGTCATGAGCGACCCGGACAGCGGTTCAACTTTGATGGAAATTCCGAAAGTTCTGGCTGACCCGAATTTCCGCAAGAAAAAGCTTGAGCTTTGCCATGATCCGACAGTCGTTGATTTTTGGCGCAAAGAAGCGGAGAAAGCCGGCGGCGAAGCGGCTCTGGCCAACGTCGTGCCGTACATCACTTCAAAATTAACCTCGTTTATTTCCAACGATACCATGCGCCCGATTATCGGCCAGCAGAAGAGTTCATTTAACCTGCGCGATATTATGGATACCAAGAAGATTTTACTGGTGGACTTATCCAAAGGTTTAATCGGCGAGATGAACGCGCATTTATTAGGCATGATTCTCGTGGGCAAAATTTTAATGTCCGCTTTATCGCGCACGGACATGCCTCAAGAAAAAAGAGTGGATTTTTATTTATACATAGACGAGTTTCAAAATTTTACCACCGATTCGGTAAATTCCATTCTCTCTGAAGCCAGAAAATATAATTTGAATTTGATTATCGCCCATCAGTATTTGGGCCAGTTGGTAAAAAATCAGGACGCTACCATAAAAAACGCGGTTTTCGGCAACGTGGGCACTTGGATTTTATTCAAAATCGGCTCCGAAGACGCGGAAGTGATGGCCAAAGAATTCGCGCCGGTTTTCAACCAATATGATCTGATCAATATTGAAAAATATACCGCCTACGTTAAATTGTTAATTGATAATACCGCCTCCAGGCCATTTTCTATGTCAACGATCTGGCCTTTGCCCGGAATTATGGAAGAGGATATGGTTTCAAAAATAAAATCGTTAAGCCGGCTTAAATACGGCCAAGATAGAAACATTATAGAAGCGAAAATCATGGAGCGGGCGAAGCTGGCTTAGGGGCTTTACAAGAAATGAAGTTTTAGGTAAGATTGGGGGAGAAATTATCAAAGTTAATTAAATAAAATAAAAAATATGGCAAATCAAAACAAAAATTTAGGAGATGGTTTGGATTTGGCGGCCGATTCCGGCCAGCCGATCAGGCTGGATGGCAAAGAATATTTAAACTCCAACGGCGCGCCGAAGGCGGATAAAGAAGAAAATATCGTGATTGCCAAATCAAAAATCGTTTTGGCCAAAAAATTATTAAACAATGTGAAAGAAAACAGCGAACGCTTGCTTGAACTTTTGGCCGGTTCGCTCAAGGCGGAAGATGAAGCCGCTATCAGCATCGGGCAGTTAAGCGACGCGGGTTTTGAACCTGTTTGGCCGGCCGGTCGGTCGGAAGAAAGCGCCATAGGCGAGCCCAGAACCATTGAAGGCGTGTTTGACGGCGAGAACATGATTGGGCCGGACGGGAAACAGTACAGCGTGCCGGCTAATTATGCTTCAAAATCAAAATTGGTTGAAGGCGATATTTTGAAATTAACCATTACCGGCAACGGCACTTTCGTTTATAAGCAAATCGGGCCGATTGAGCGGGCGCGCGTGGTCGGAGTTTTAGAGCGGTCGGCCGCCAGCGAATATTTGGCTTTAGCCGATGGCAAAAAATGGCGGCTTTTAACCGCCAGCGTGACTTACTATAAAGGCGATCCGGGCGACGAGGTAGTGATTTTGGTGCCGAAAAACGGCGAAAGCAAATGGGCGGCGGTGGAGAATATCGTAAGGAAGCAGGCGTAAAAAAATTTAAAGATAAAAATTTCTAATTTCTAATTAACCTAATTAATCTAATTAAATCCTAATAACCAAATCCCAATGACCAATCAAATTTTAAATCCCAAGCTCTAATTTTTGGGATTTGGGTTATTGGGGCTTATTTGGTCATTGGACATTGGGTTTTGGGATTTTTATTAGAAATTAGAGCAATTAGTAATTTTACATTAAACTAGATTAGGGGATGGCAACGCCATCTTTATTGATTTTGTTAATAAAATTATGCCTACTTTATATAGAAAATATCGTCCGCAAAATTTTAAAGAAGTGGTGGGACAGAACCATATTAAAGTGACGCTGGAGCAGGAAATTAAATCCGGCAAAGTCGCCCACGCTTATTTGTTTTGCGGCCCCAGAGCTGTGGGAAAAACCACTTTGGCCAGAGTTTTGGCCAAGGCGATTAATTGCGAGAAGCGCGAGACTGCGTCGGCCGAGCCGTGCGATAAATGCTTAAGCTGCAAGGAAATCACCGGCGGCCGGGCTTTGGATGTGATGGAAATTGACGCGGCCAGCTATACTCAAGTGGAAAATGTCAGAGAAAATATCATTCCCAACGCCAGAGTGACGCCGGCCAGATCAAAATACAAAGTCTTTATTATTGATGAAGTGCACATGCTTACCATGCAAGCTTTTAATGCCCTGCTTAAGATTATAGAAGAGCCGCCGGTTTACGTGGTTTTCATTCTCTGCACCACCGAAGCCCATAAAGTTCCCTTAACCATTATTTCCCGATGCCAGCGCTTTGATTTTAAAAGAATCAGCGTCAATGATGTTGTCAAGAAATTAGCTTATATTGTCCAGTCCGAGAACGTAAAAGTTGACAAAGGCATTTTAGAGGCCGTGGCGCGCCACGCCGACGGGCATATGCGCGACGCGGAAAGCATGCTGGGCCAAATTATCGCTATCGGCGGCGAGTCCATCACCCAGGCCGAAGCCGATTTGGTAATACCGCGTTCCGATTTGAATGAGGTGATCAATTTGCTTAATTTGCTGGTTAAAAAGGACGCGGCCGGCGGCATCAGGCTGATTAACCAATTGATGGACGACGGCGTTGATTTAAAAATGTTTCTTAAAAATATGATTGAAATTTTAAGGAAATTAATGATCATTAAAATCAACCCCGGCTTGGCCGAAAAGCTGTCTTTGGAAATGGGCGAGGCCATGGAGTTAAAGATCAACCAGCTGGCGCGAGAATTAAACGTGGAACAGATTTTAAAGATTATGGAAAAGCTGATTAAAGCCGCGGCCGACTTAAAAGCGGATTTCATAAAACAGTTGTCTTTGGAAATGGCGATTGTGGAAATTTGCGCTTTGCCGGCGCCATCAAGCCTGCGGATAATCCCCAGAGATGCCGTGGCGCAAAAATTCACTGCTTATAGAACTGCCGCTAATTCAGCCAAACCGGTCGCGGACAAAATTGGCGCGGTTGAGACGCCTATTAATGTTACTGATAGCCAGATTATGGAAAAATGGAACGAGGTTTTGGCCAAAGTAAAGCAGTACAATCATTCGTTATCATTCATTCTGCGCGTTTGCCAGCCGAAGAATTTGACCGGCAACCAGCTTTGCTTGGCTTTTAAATACAAGTTTCACCGCGACCGGGTAAGCGAGGCGGCCGTAAAAAATATTATTGAAAAAGTTTTAAACCAGGTTTACGGCGCGCCGCTGGTGATTGAAGCGATGATTGACGAAAATTTGGAAGTGGCGGCCAGCAAACTAATCTCCGATGAACCGGTTGATTTAAAGCAGCCGGCCGCGCTGAACGAGTCCGCCTCCGCTAAAGCTACGGCGGACAAGCAGGGGAATATGATTGATAATCTTTTAAAGACGTTCGGAGGAAAAGTAGTGTCATAGTAAGGACAGGTCGCGACCTGTACTTACAGAATACTTTGCGGGATCGTCCAATGGTAAGACATCGCCCTCTGGAGGCGAGTATCTTGGTTCGAATCCAAGTCCCGCAGCCAATTTGGAAAGGTGTCGCTTCGCGACGCCAGCTCCCACTCAAATTTGGCTAAAAATCCAAACTTTTTGCTTTGCAAAATAAAGTTCGAGCCGATATTTTTTAGAAATGCTTTAATTTGATAAAGATCGCCTATGTCGGCGGTCTTTTTGGCTAATTTAGAGGATAAAATAAAATCTCTCATGGGTTCGAGCCAGTTATTGCCATGGCGCTGAATTATATCAATTCTCTCGGTAATAGAAATTTTTTCATTGATCAGTTTTTCTTTTTTAGAAATATAGTCTTCCCTAGAAATAATATTTTCCAGATGAGAATCTAAGAGTTTATCCAGCTTTTCGTCAATCAAAAAAACTTTTTGCTTTAATTCAGCGACCAGGGCAAAAGACGATTGGGCGTTATCTAGTTTTTCTTGGTCTAGTTTTTTAATCATAAAATCAGCCCAATCATCAGGCAAAGAAACTTTTTGCGTAATGTTTTTTAGTTGTTGCGCTAGTTCTTCCTCGCGGAGATATTTTTCAGCGCAAGCGCCTTTCTTTTTCGTACAGCGATAATAGATATGGCCTTTTTGTTTTTCAGCCGTAATGCAAGCGCCGCAAGTTCCGCACTTCATATAGCCGTTGGTAAAAATATAGTCATGTTTTTTCTTTTTGTGCGGCTTGCCTCGGTTTTGCATTACCACCTGTACTGTATCAAAAAGTTTCTTAGTTATAATTGGCTCGAATTGGCCTTGATAAATTTCCCCGTTGTATTTAAACACGCCATAGTAAAACGGTTGAGTTAAAATATATTGGATCATACTGATAGACGGAGCATAGCCGCGCCGACTAAGCAAGCCTAAATCTTTAAACTGGCTTTGCAAATATTTTAACGAATATTCGCCGGTAGCGTAAATCTCAAACAGCTTTTTTATAAGTTTAGCTTTGGTTTTATCAACATGAATGGTTTTTTTAAAGCGGTCATGCAGATAGCCGATCGGCGCTTTGCCAGGATACTCGCCACGGCGCAGTTTCTGCCTTAAACCACGTTTTACATTCTCTGATAGGTTGTCTATGTAGTACTTGCTCTGCCCGAAGGCAATATTAAGCATAAACTTGCCTTGGGGCGTGTTTTCAAACCAAAAGGTAGGAAATTTAAGAGATTTTATTTTATTCTTATCCACAAGGTAAATAATCTTGCCCCCGTCTATGGAATTACGGGCTAAACGATCCGGATGCCAAGATAGAATACCATTAGCTTCGCCGGCCTCAATCCGATTAAGCATTTCGCCGAATTTCATTCGGCCAGGCTCTTTGGCAGTTTTTGCCTCCGTGAAGGAGGCGGCGATTTCAAGTTTTTCTTTGGCGGCAAATTCTTTTAATTCGGCAAGCTGGGCTTCAATGCTCAAAACTTGCCGTTCTTCATCATCGGTAGATTTTCTGGCATAAAGAAAGAATTTCATAGATTTGTTCCCATCCTTACGAAGGAGGGGCTAGGGGAGGTTAAGAAAAAAAGAAAAGTTTGCTTTTGGCTTTCTCGCTTTCGCTCGGCAAGGCAAAAAGTTTGGATTTTTAGCTAAATTTGAGTGGGAGCTGGCGTCGCGAAGCGACACCTTTCCAAATTGGCTGGCAATGTATGATTTAATCCGAACCGAATTCAAAAAAAGGTTTGAAACTATTTTATAAAAAGGCTTTTAAAAGCGCCCGCCCACGCTTTTAAAAGCAAGGCATTTTCCCGCGGGCAATGCCCGACTTTAAAAAACTGCCAAAGAGCCTGTAAAAAATATCGGCTCGAACTTTATTTTAAGCCAAAAGCAAGCTTTTCTTTTTTATTGTGAAATACACTTATTTATATATTAGCATAATATCTAAATTTTAGATATTGATTTTTTAGATATACCATGTTAATATATGAGTAAAACAATTTGGACCAAGGAATACGCAAAATTTATTAAGAAATTAAGGCAAGCTCGACTTAAAGCCGGGTTTAAACAAATTGACGTGGCTAAGAAGCTAAAACGGCCTCAATCTTATATTTCTCGGGTAGAATCTGGTGAATATCGGCTTGATATTATTGAAGTTAAAAGGTTCGCGAAAATTTATAGGAAGAATATGAATGAGTTGATTAATTAGTTATATAACTTAAAATTTATGAGAAAAAAATTTGCAATTCTTTTAATTTTAATTTTTGTTTTGGTGCTAGCCCCGGTAAATTTTTCTAGCGCTTCTGATTTAGCGACTAGGTTAAAAGGAAAAATACTTTTGCAAGTTGAGGATAAGGGACAAGCTTGGTATGTAGAACCTAAAATAGGAGAAAGGCATTATATGGCAAACGGCGATGAGGCATATAATATAATGAGGAATTTAGGAGTAGGTATAACTACCAAAGATTTAGAAAGAATACAAAACAATAAAAACGCAGCAGTTAAACATAGCGGTAAAATATTTTTGCAAGTTGAATCACATGGAGAAGCTTATTATGTAGATTTTAGCGGTAATTTACACTATTTAAAAAATGGCGCAGAGGCTTTTAATGTAATGCGAAATTTGGGGCTTGGCATCACAAATAGTAATTTGGAAAAAATCAGCATATCTGGAGGATTAAGTTTACCCACCAATAAAAATGGTTTAGTAAGTGATAATGAAATTAACACCACCAAATATTCCGAACAAAAGACAGATATACAATATTCTCTGGGATTACAGAATTGGATCAAAAATATAATCAGTCTTTATAAATCAAATATTGGATATGCTAAAAATGTTATAGAAGATGCTAACACTTATAGATATAACTTATTGAATGCGAAATCTTTGTTAGAGGCCCTAAGAGACGTAGAAACGAAGTCAAATTATAAGCAAGCCTATATACTTTTAATTGAGCATCTCGATAAGACTATCAATTATTGTGAAAGCACAAAATACGCCTTTTCTTCAGGTATCACTCAGATGGAAAGTACGATTTCTGGACTAGAAAGGGCCAAAGAGGCATACTATTCGCCTATAAGCGAAGATCGTTTTAAGTCAGATTTTAACGTTCTTAACGCGGATATTAAAACCGCCGATATTGACCGTAAAACACTTAATGACAAATATGACGAATATGTCTCTACGTTAGAAGAACGTCAGTCAGAATTTTCTCGGTCGTGGTTATACATGACTTCTGTAATGGATTATAATTATCTTGCAGAGCAAAAAGCCTATAAAGATATAATTGCATCCCATCAATCCTCTCCTATTACTAGTACTAGCTATCAACCGATTATTGTTCCAAAATTTGAAATGCCAAAAACTACAAATTGTACAATAAGCGGAGACGGCGGGGTAGGTCTTCAAGCTTATGTTAATTGCACAACTTATTAATTATCAATAATAAACAAATTTAGTATACGTAATATTAGATATGGCATACCCGCCGCACCTTAATTATTTAAAAGATTCCAATATTGTTTGGTTTAACCCCTGCTGGGGTTATTTTGGTTTTTGGAAAAGACTAGCTGAATTTCGTAAAGAGAAAAAAATTGATTTTAAAACCGCTTGGTTAAGTAGGGGCATGAAGAGGAATAAAGAATTATATGCTACTGCTCTTTTAGCTTTATCAATGCGCCAAGACGCGCCAATGGAAAGCGGTTGGTGGTTTACCAAGCCGCTTTCTGATCCACCTGACGGGGTGATCGGAACAATCGTAAAAAGATCTAGTGGAAATATTATAAACGTTCGAGAAGTTGAGGTTGTAGAATATTTTGGTGGTGATTTATTGGATACTTTTAAAAATAAAATGAAGAATAAGTCGTACGAACCCAACACGGCGTTAGTTTGTTTGTTATCGCCAAATTCGACAGAAGTACTAGATCTAATAAAATTATCAAAGCAAATTCAAAGTTTAAAATTTCCTTTAACATATATTTTTGTAGTTTTTCATGGATTAGAAATAGTGTCATTGCCAGAGAAGCCAACCGTAGAAGACTTAGTTAAAGTGACACTCGTTCAGCTTGCGCCGGAATACGTTCCCATTAACTTTTCTCCACAGGCTGTCTGCCAATCTTGGCGCACCGGAGGAGAGCAATCTTGGATTAAGTTTGCTGGCAGAGGTTTAAATAACGACTTGGTAAAAATTAAAACTGAAAATGCGCCCAAACTTTTTGATTGATTGTTAAAATTTCGTGTTCGTTAAGATTTATGGTATAATATATTCATCTGTGGATAACCCTTGACAAGTGAAAATTTTAAGAGTAATATTGCCTTTACCAGAAGTACAGGAGAAAATGGATGAAATCCCTTTATTTTGCTAACACCACCCACCCTGTCTCCGAAAGGGGGCACGGTGGGTTTTTGTATATATGGACGATTTAAATAAAAAAGTTGCCGTCTATATCGACGGCAGTAATTTATACCATAAACTAAAAGAAATTAAGATAGAGAATACCCTAGAGTTTGATTACAGGGGATTCGCTGATAGTTTGGCGCGAGGCAGAGAGGTAATTTCTTATCGCTATTATGTCGGGGTGGTTAGGGCTAGATTTGGAGATGAAAAAGTGAACCAAATGAGAGCTAAGCAGCAAAAATTATTTAGTAATTTAGAAAAGAGAGGATTTTGTATAAAGCGAGGCTACTTAATGGAAAACGGTGGGAAATTTCACGAAAAGGGCGTGGATGTCAAAATCGCAACGGATATGTTGATTGGAGCATATGAGAATATATATGATGTCGCTATCGTTGTTTCATCTGATACAGATCTTATTCCGGCCATAAAATATGCCAGATATTTGAAAAAGGATGTTGAGTACATTGGTTTTTCTCATAAGCCAAGTCTCGGTTTGCAAAAAAATGTTACTATCTCTAGGCTTTTAATAAAAGATGATCTGGATCAATTTATTGCTAAAACTTTGCTTTAGTTTTAAAAAAGAATTCGCCGCCAAGCTCGGCGTGAAGCCGAGCAATCCGCTTGGAAGCGGATTAGAAAAACTTGAAATCGCCTAAAGTCGGGCTTTGCCCGCGGGAAAATGCCTGGCTTTTAAAAGCGTGGGCGGGCGCTTTTAAAAGCCTTTTTATAAAATAGTTTCAAACCTTTTTTTGAATTCGGTTCGGATTAAATCATACATTGCCAGCAACGATTTTATAAAATAAGTTTATGAAAAAAAATAATATTAAGAAAATTGTTAAAGACAGATATAAAGAAATCGCAGTCAGCGGTACTTCTTGCGGTTGTAGTTGTAATAGCGCGAAAAAAATTTCAAAAAGTATCGGATATTCCGATGAAGAACTTGAGATTGTGGGCGGAGCCAATCTTGGACTTGGTTGCGGTAATCCGTTGGCGCACGGCAAGATCAAGGAAGGGGATATAGTTTTAGACTTGGGTTCCGGAGCCGGCATAGACGCAATTTTAGCCGCTAAAAAAGTCGGAAGCAAAGGTAAAGTCATCGGCGTGGATATGACTCAGGAAATGGTGGATAGGGCGAAAGAAAACGCCAGAAAGCAGAAAATAATCAATGTAGAATTTCTTTTAGGAGAGATAGAAAATCTGCCGTTAAAAGATAATTCCGTTGATACAATAATTACCAATTGTGTCATTAATTTAACTCCGGACAAAGCTAAAACTTTTAGCGAAGCGTATAGAGTTCTTAAACCTGGAGGAAAAATTTATCTTTCAGATATCGTATTGCTGGAAGAGCTGTCGGATGAGCAAAGAAACGATAAGGATTTAATATCCGGTTGTGTCGCCGGAGCTTTATTGAAAAACGATTATCTGGATAAAATAAAAAAAGCTGGATTTAAAGTTAAAATTTTATACGAAAACAAGGAAATCAGTAAACAGCAATATAATGGGGTCGCTCTAGAGAGCCTAATGGTTGAATTAATTAAATAGCCAAATTACATAAAAAAGGTTCTAACTTCGTCCATTAGCATCAGCAAAGAAAATTAATATTTTTTATTAGTGTGGTATGTTGAGTATTATAAAATTTTTATTATATAATGGAGAGTTTTCCGAGAAATAAAATTTTTAGTGATGTATTTGTGAGATACCTAGAAAATCGCTTTGGTTGGGAGTATATATCAAAAGAGCCGATTGGAAATAATGATAGCGACGCTGATGTAGTATTGGAATCAAAAAAACACTCTAATTTTTTAAAAAATTTGATATAGACCCGGGATACGGCTGGTTTGCATAATGTGTCTAATTCAAAGCTAATATCCGCATTAATTTTAAAATAATGTATTTTGTGCTATAATAAAAATATGGCCACGATAAATGAAAAAAAATATAAGAATATAATTTTATTTTTCGCGAATAAAATTAAGAATGGAACATTGGGAAAATTAAAGATGATGAAACTTTTATATTTCCTTGATTTTGATTTTTTTGAAAAATACGGCAAATCGGTAACCGGAGATCAATATTTAAGATTTGAAAATGGCCCGGTTCCGAGGATGGCAGAAAAAATTATCAAACAGATGGATAGCGTTGATATTAAAATATCAAAAAGAAAAGTTTGCGCTGGCTATAATGATCAACAACATATAGAAGCATTAAAAATTTTTGACATAAATTTATTTTCAAAAGAAGAGTTGGTGATGATGGAGGAAATAGCGGGTAAATGGGAAAAATTTTCCGGCGCAGAAATGAAAAGCGCCAGCCATGGCGAGGCGCCTTGGATAGCCACTAAACCGGATGAAATAATTGACTATAATCTTACATATTATCGCAATAAATATGGCGAGATGGATAAGGATGAATAAATATTATGCTATTAAAGCGCCATTGCGAAATAGGAAAAGATTTTAAAAATTTAAAGCGTTTTCCGGCTCCGGAGGAATCAATGGAGGCATGGGAACGCCTTTTTTGTTTAAAAGGGTTGAGAGAAACTCCGGGCATTGAGCAATATCCTGGGTTTGGACAACATAAAATATATAAAGCCAGAGTGATCCCGTTGAAAGAAAATTGCGGAAAATCAAAAGGCTATCGGTTAATTTTTCAATGTTTTGAAAATGATGAATATTTAATTTTAGTATTTTCCAGGCATGGCATTTATGGCAGTGAGCAAGAGTTAATGAATTTAATAAAAAATCGTATTAATTGAAAAAAGAATTTGCCGTCAAGCTCGGCGTGAAGCCGAGCAATCCGCTTCAAGCAGATTAGAAAAACTTGAAATCCGCCCGACTGCCTTGCGGCGTCAAGGCGGGCGCGGTCGCCTAGAGTCGGGCTTTGCCCGTTAATGAATTTATGCTTTTAAAAGCGTGGGCAGCCTGTCCGCTTCGGGCGGAGGCGCTTTCAAAAGAGAGTTTAAAACCTTTTTTTGAATTCAGTTCGAGCTAATTTATAAAATGCCAGCAACGAAAGAGGAAACTGATTTTAGCATTAATTTTGTTTCTATCAAAATTTATGATATAATGGTTATATCTGTGGATAACTCTTGACAAGTAATAATTTTTATAGTAATATAGCTCTACTGGAAGTATCGCAGAAAAACGGATGAAATTCCTTTATTTTGCTAAAATCACCCACTCTGCTCCCTTCGGGGGGCACGGTGGGTTTTTTGTTATATTATGTATGCAAAAAATGAAAGAGTAGCTGTTTTTATCGACGGCAGTAATTTATATCATAAGCTGAAAGAACTACAAATTCCCAATACCATTAATTTCAATTACGCGGGGTTATGCAAAAAACTTGCCCGAGGCAGGGAAATTATTTCCTGTCGATATTATGTTGGCGCTATAAGAGCAAAAGAAAATGATCAGAAGGGACAAAGTCTTCGGGCTAATCAGTTAAGATTGTTTAACAATTTAACGGCGCAGGGATTCACTATTAAAAAAGGGAATTTTTTATTTAACGACGGCGGATACCATGAAAAAGGTGTTGATGTTAAATTGGCGGTTGATTTATTAGTCGGGGCGTATGATGATATATGGGATACCGCCATAATTATTTCATCTGATTCAGATCTAAACCCCGCGATAAAGAAGGTAAAGCATCTAAACAAGAATGTTGAATATATAGGATTTTCTCATAATCCCTGCTACTCATTGCAAAAAGTTTCATCGTTATCACGGTTATTAATAAAAGATGACATAGAGGAATTTATTGTTTTAAAATTACCATTATAATTCATAAAAAAGAATTTGCCGCCAAACCGCACAAATGTGCGGAGCGGGCTTTCGCCCGCGGGAAAATGCCTTGTTTTTAAAAGCGTGGGCAGCCTGTCCGCTTCGGGCGGAGGCGCTTTCAAAAGAGAGTTTAAAACCTTTTTTTGAATTCAGTTCGAGCTAATTTATAAAATGCCAGCCACGATATGTTTATTAGGGTAACTGAGATGCATTAAATTATTATGAAAAAAATAGGAGAAGGATGGCAATATAGCATATATGATTTGGGGAACGGGCGCGTATTTAAGAAGTTCCATTCGCCGCTTAAATCATACTGGGTTATCTTAAAGAGCATATTTCCGTTTCGCGATGATTCTTTTATGATGATCCCAAACTTTTCCAAAAGCTCGAAGCAAAAAGCTTTGACGTCATTTGAAATTATTAAAAGCGGGAGAATACCTGGATTATGGATTGGTAACCCAAAATTTCTGGCGGGGCTTGATTACGAACAAGACAAAGCAATCCCGCTTCATGATGTATTTCTAAACTCAAACACAGAATTGATTAAGTCAATCATTGATAAATTTATTGTTTTTAACAGACAGTTATTAGAAATAGGAGTGATCGACAAAAGTTTTAATATAACAAAAAATTACGGGCTTGATGAAAAGGGGAATATCGTTCTTATTGATATCGGGGAGATATTTGATGACCCTGAGCGCATAAAAAAACAATTGTCAGACCGGGCTTGGGATAAAAATTATGTAGCCGGATGCATAAAAAATATTGAGGCTGAAAAATATTTTGTCAGAAAAATGGATGAAAATTTTTGTCTAGATTCTAATCTGGCGCCAGGTACGGTATTTCAGTAGGTTCTAACTTCGTCCATTAGGGTCAGCATGCGAAAAATAGCTCTAATTATGGAGCTATTTTTTAGTTTGTTGTTGACCACGATTAACGAAAGGTGTAAATTAATTATATTATGGTTAATCCTTACCACGAAAAATTGCATCAAGCGATTAAAGGAAAAACTTATGTGTTTATTGATGCCGCAAATTTAGAACGTTCGGTTCAGGATATGTGGGTTAATCCCAAGGATATCCCCGACGAGTTTAGAAAATATGAATCTTATCGGTTGTGCTGGCGAATTGATTATGAAAAGTTTAAAGGTTTCTTTAAAAACAATTGCGATTTACAGAATATAAGATTTTACTCTGCTGATTTTAATACTGAAAATCATTTTAAATTTTTGTGGTTTTTGAAAAAAGGATTGAATTTTAAATTAAACACTAAGCCACTAAAAGAATATAATGATCATTCCGACATTCATCCGCATCGTAAGGCCAACTTTGATGTTGAAATTGCGGTTGATACGGTGCATAAATTAAAGGATTATAAGACATTCATATTATTTTCCGGAGATTGTGATTTTGAATATCTGCTTAAATTTCTGCGTGGTCAAGGAAAAGTTTCAATTATATTTTCTCGAACCGGCCATGTAGCAAAAGAACTGCCGCCGGCCGCCAATCATTATTTTGATATCGTTGATTTTCGCCATGAACTTTTAAGAGTGGAATTAAAGCCAGCAAAAAATCCTGCCGTGAGGCAGGATTCTGCAATTGATGTCAGCTAGCTCTACAGCTAACTGTATTTTTATGATAGCATATATTTTATTAAAAATCAATTAAATATAGTACAAACTAACTTTTTGGCTAATTTTAGGCAATATAAATATATTATGAAAATAAAAAATAAGATTGTAGTTATTACTGGTGGTAGCCAGGGGCTGGGTAAATCCTTAGCCTCGCAGTTTGCTAAACAAGCTTGCAGAGTAATTATTTCCAGTGAAGATAAAAAAGAATTGAAAAAGACTGCCAAGGAATTGTCGGTTGATTCTTTTTTAGCCGACGTGACGGTTTATGACAATTTATCAAATTTGGGTAAATACGTTTTAGAAAAATACGGGACGATTGACATTTGGGTTAATAATGCGGGGATTCAAATTGCGCCAAACTTGGTTGAAGAAGTAGATATAAAAAAATTACACCATCTTTTTGAGATGAATTTTTTCGGTTATTTTTATGGTTGTCAGATCGCCTTGCGGCAGATTAAAAAACAGGGCAGTGGTTTGATTATTAATATAAACTCCACGGCTGGGCTTGAAGGCAAGCCAAAACTTTCCGCCTATTCTTCATCTAAGTTTGCGATTAAAGGTTTAACTGAATCAATCAGAAAAGAAATTGCTAATCCTGAAATTAAAATATACTCCGTTTATCCGGGCGGAATACAAACCGATATTTATAAAGAAAAATATCCCGATGATATAAAGGAATATATGCAAGTTGATGATGTCGCGGAAAAAGTTATTAAAAATTTAATGGCTGATAAGCCAGAACAAGACTTAATAATTAGAAGGCCGATTGTTCAGAAATACAGGTTCTAACTTCGTCCATTAAGTTCAGCAACAATAAGTAGCTTAAAAAATTTATTATGCTGGAGGAAAAATATTTAAATTTATTAAAGGAAAGGTGGAAAATATATAGTAGCATTTTCGGAATGAAAAATTTTAAAAAAAGAATGGAAAGAAGAATAAACAGGGAGGGCGGAAAGAGAAGTTTAGAGGAATTAAAAAAATTGATTTCTATTAAAAATAAAAAATTATTAGACGTTGGTTCTTGTTGTGGAGAATTTTTATTTGAGGCAGTTAATGAAGGGGTAATCGGCTATGGCGTTGAGCCGGATGAATTATCCCTGGAGACATCCAAACTATTATTTAGCAAGGAAAATCAGGAAGTTGTTTTAGAAAACGCGCGCGCTGAAAATTTACCATTTGATATCGATACTTTTGACATTGTCGTTTCTATTTTTATTATTGAACATATAAAAAATTACCAGCAAGCAATTTTAGAAATGGTGAGAGTATTAAAGCCGGGCGGAGTGTTATGGCTAAAATGCCCAAACTATTTATATCCTTACGAATTTCATTATAAGCGATATTATTTTCCTTTTCTTCCAAAATTCATTGAACAAATATATTTTAATATAGTTTCAGACAGAAGGAGTGAATATTTTACAAATTTAACAAGAATCACCCCTTGTTCCTTGGTTAAATTTTTAAAAAAGAATAATTTTAAATTTAAAGATTTATCTTTAGAGACTGTGAAAAGTAAAAATTTATTTTACAGGGTATTGCATAAAATTGGTATTTATTCTCAAATTAATTTAGTTATTTATAAATAAAGGTTCTAACTTCGTCCACTAAGTTCAGCAAGGAAAACTATGAAAAATGTTTTAAATATTGTAAATGAAAATGACGAAATAATTGGCCAGGAAACCAGAGAAAAAATTCACAAGAGCGGTTTGCTTCACCGGGAAATCCACATTTATTTTATTACTCCGAATAAAGAAATAATTTTTCAGCATCGGGCTAAAGATAAAGACACTTTTCCAAATCTATTAGACGCGACCGTCGGCGGACACGTAGAGATCGGGGATAGTTATGAGCAGACTGCCATTAAGGAAACCGAAGAAGAAACGGGGATTAAAATTAAAGCAAATGACCTAATTTTTATAAGCAAAGTTAAGATATATTCAGAAGATAAGATGAGCAAAACAATTAACAATGTTTTTAGATTTCAGTACGCCTATGTATATAGAGGCAATGTCCAAGATTTAAAAATTGAGCCTGAAGAGATTTCTGGTTTTGAAGTTTGGCCATTAGATAAATTAGCGCGATTAACAGATGATGAAAAGAAAAAATTTATTCCGCGTGTTCTACGTTTTGTTACGACTGAATTACGAAATTTTATAGAAAATCTAAGAATTAATTATGAATCCTGATTAATGAAATATAGTACAAATTAACTTTTGGCTAATTTCAAGGTAAAATAAAAAATGAAATCTTATAGATTTAGTCCCATAGAGAACAAAGATCAGCTACTAGGAGTAATAAAATATACCCATTCAAGGTGTTTTGAATTGTGCAAAGAAATTTATGGAAGATATCTTCCGGTCGCGGGCAATATCGGAATATTCTGCCATTATGAAGATGAATATAAATTTCTCACAAAATTGCGTCAGGAATTAACAGAAGAGTCTGATAATTGGAATAAAAAATATTATCGTCTTTATGAGCCTATTATAATTCCTGCCCAAGGCGATTTACCAGGCGCTACATACACCTATTTCTATGTTCGTAAACCCGATCAGCATAAAGAAGCGGGCGATATTGATTTTGTTTTAAACACTAGTGAATTTGATAAGTTAAAAAAATTTTTATTGGGTGGCGAGCAGAAAAAGGGGGTGGAAATATTTGACCGCCCTGGCCTTGATTTAATTAGACTATCTGATCCGAGTATTGACGTTCTTGCTTTTATCGGCACAAAGAATATGGCGGAAAATGTCGGGGCAATGTAAGTAAGTTCTAACTTCGTCCATTAAGTTCAGCAACGAAAAAATAGCCCTAAGATTAGGGTTGTTTTTTAATAAAAAGATTTAGTATTGCCATTATATGATTTATAAGTTATAGTAATATATCTTCTCTTTGATTGTCCAAGAGAAGCACTCGGGAGAGTGAGCGGCAGCTGCCAGGCTGGTAGCAGGCTCAGGAGAGCCAAAAGCCGCGGATTCAAACTACCTCAGGGCAAGGCGCGGGTGCGCCGAGGTCTTCACTTCTACGGCTCGGCTCACCGTAGAGCTCTCTGGCGAGAGTCGGTGAAGTTCTAACTAGCCAATAGGACATTAACAATGAAAGTAAAAGAGTTAGATTACACAAAGACAAAAACCTGGCGGGCTTGGGAAGGCAGCGTGTTAAGCAACTTCCCGGCATGCCAGAGCGAAACCAAGACATTGCTGGCTTTGCTCTTAACGGCGACGAGCCCGACCAACTTGGAAGAGTTGAGCGTTGGGCCGGTAATATCGGATACTTGTCGGCCGTCAATCGCCATGAGGAAGGGGTTGAAGGAAGTTTGGCGGGTCATGCAAGCTAACGGCGAACGCTGGGTCATCATGGCCGCCTCCTTTGAGGGTCTAGGCCTGGGGCTGGGCTTCACGAAGTTTTTCTGGAAGAAGCTGGCTCAAAGAAGACATGTGATCGGTTGCGAAAACTGGGGCGGGCGTTTCCGTGGTGCAGAGAGCAATGCATGGAATATGCCCACTGGCAGCACCAACGCGATATGCCATGAAATGGAAATCTTTTATCCGGACGAAAGGGACGGTTCTATTTGGTCGTCGACTCACCGATGCGAGATTAATCTCGCGACCGACACCGATTTTCTTCGTCACGTTCAAGTCTCGTTCTATTGTCCTAATCGGAACGAGATTCTCGTCGTTTTTTATTTTGACCAGCGGCTATTCACGGAGGGAAACGTTAATCCGTTTAAGCAAGGCATGTCAGAGTACTCAGTACTTTATATGTCATCAGGCTACGCGCTCAGCAATAATCCGGCAGTTTGCTACCGGATACAAGTGACCGATGAAGAATTACGGAGTGTTGTTGATATCCATCGTGGCGATTACATTTTTAACCTCCGTCGTTTACTGTTCTTTAAACCCAAGGAAGGACTCGCCGGCTTCGTTCAGGCGAAACTGCACGAGATGGGAGTCACTTTGCTCGGTGAAATCGTCCGCTATTAAATGACGGCGCTTTCTCCCAAGCGTCCATCATCCACCACGCCAGTCCTAACTAGGCGTGGCTTTTTTATTTTGAAATAATTTGCTATGATTAAAAAAATGGCCTACATTTTAAGTTCAGCGCATTATTGTAAAATACTATATATGAACGAAATAACACTGCACAATCAATGGGTCGTTAAAGCTCCCATAGATGATGTCTTTCGAATAATGACCGACTTCGAAAGATTTCCGGAGCATTTTCCCAAGGTCGCCGAATCAATACGGATCAATAAGCGTGCTGGAAATTACCTGGAGATGGACGCAACCGTAAGATCATTCGGCAAAAGATTCCAGGTGAAGATGAAGACTCAAATTCTTCCGGGAAAGGGCTTTATTTCAGATAATAACAGCTATCAATTTGGGACTTCTGGACATGAAGAGCTGTTGCTGTCTCCGCACGCCCAAGGAACTTTGATTGACTATACCTATCAAGTCACCATTCATAAAAAATGGCTGCGTATTGTCGCTCGGCCGCTGATACGCTGGTATTCAATGAAATATTGGGAAAAAGCGGTTATTGATCGGCTTAAAAAGATTCTTGAGAAATCATAGTACCAACTTCGTCCATTAAGTTCAGCCAATTTATTTTTTCTAATATATGCCATTTAACTCAATGAGTTTTGAATCAATGCTAAGCGGCAGCCTCGTTGCTTTTAAGAAGCGCGAGCGGCCGCCGCTCACTGAACAAGAAAAAGAATTTAAGTTAGAAAACGAAAGAAAATTACAAGGCGGGATTGGTATTTTACGCAAATTAAGAACACAAGCATTGGCGGAGCAAGATCCGAGTTTGCGTCAAAATTATTTAGAAGAAGCCCATGAATTTTCTACCCAGATGGCCGATGTGATTCTTAACCAAGCGCTTAGCGAGAAACCGTCTCCAATCAGCCCTGTTTTTCTTGAAGAGCTCCAAAAAAAGAAAGAGGAATATGCGGATAAGGATGCCGATTCCGGGCACGCCACGCCGCCGCAGTTTTCAATTACAAATCTTTTTCGAGCAATAGACGATATGCTTGCCCGGGTTGAAGAAAAAGCGCAATCAATAACTTCACCAGACCACAGGTTGACGCAGGATGAGATAAGATATGTGCTCCAAGAATTTTTAAGAGGAACAAACGACTTAACCGTGAATGCGGTTGAAAAATTTTTTAAAAAAAATACAAAAATTAGCGGTATTTTAAGCGGCGGGAGCGTTTATGTTGAATTGGTAAAAAAAATCATAGAGAAATATGGCGATCATTCTATTAATGTGGATTCTTTTGTAATTGCAGTGGACAAAGAAAGCAAAAAGGCGGTATTTGAAGCAAGCGAGACTGACGCTACTACGCAAACGGTTATCATAGCAGATGATATGGTTGATAAGGGCGGAACTTTATTGACCGCTCTTTGGGCAGCCGGAGAGCAATTTCCCAATGCCACTATTTATTCGGGTTTAGGCACTGATCAACCGGGCGGTTTTGAAAAGCGTCGCACAGAAAAATATCTGGGACATCTAGTAATGCTATTCCAAGATTTTGCCGACCTTTCAGAAGAAGGGAAGAACAAGGAAGCGCTAGCCATTTTAAAACAAGCCGAGCAATACGCAAAAGAAAACAGAGTAACTTTACCGCCAGGTTGGTATAAGAGAAAAGAACGGATGGATGGTTAATGTTGCATGGCATCATAATATATCCGGCTTATGTTTGCAGATGGCGCTTTTTTTGTTATACTTGTTTATGCAGGACATGCTCTAATTATCAAATTTGATACCACAAAAATATGTCATTAAAAAATAAAATCGCCATTGTTACCGGCGCCGGCCAGGGAATCGGCCGGGGCATTGCCTTGGCTTTAGCCAAAGAAGGCGCCAAGGTCGTGGTCTCGGACATTAATTTAGAAAACTGTGAAAAAGTCGCTAAGGAGATAAAAAAGCTGGGCGCTAAAGCTCTTAGTGTGCAGTGCGACGTTTCCCGGAAAGCCGCTGTTCAGCAACTATTCGCCAAAACGGCCGAAGGATTCGGCGGGTTGGATATTCTGGTAAATAACGCCGGTATTTTTCCTTTCGTTCCTTTCAAGGACATGGCGGAGGCCGATTGGGATAAGGTGATGGCCGTGAATTTAAAGAGCGTTTTTTTCTGCTCCCAAGAAGCAATTAAGATCATGCCGGAGCAGGGCAGAATAATCAATATTTCTTCCGTGGCCGCTTTCATAGGTTTTGAGGGGTTGGTCCATTATTGCTCCTCCAAAGGCGGCATCAACGCCATGATCAGGGCCTTAGCTTTGGAACTAGCGCCAAAAAAAATCACCGTCAACGCGGTAGCGCCCGGAGCGATTGATACGCCAGGCGCCAGCCAGCCTGATCAGCCCAGAACCGCAGCCGAGGCGGCTAAAAAGCAAACCGTGGCCATGATTCCTTTGGCCCGGATGGGCGAGCCTGAAGACATCGCTAACGCCGTGGTTTTTTTGGCTTCGGAAAAGTCAAGCTATATTACCGGCCAGACGATTATTGTTGATGGCGGCTGGACCCTAAGGTAAAAATATTATTACAAAAAAACGCCGGTATTAAGCCGGCGTTTTTGAATAGTCAAAACGCGTCTATTAATCAGAGTGACTAAAAAATAAACCAGGCGAGTCTATTAGCATTTTATTCTTTTGAGCCGAATATTTGCGAAAGTATGGCATCAATAAAGCCCATATATTTCAATTTAATTTAGAACATCGCATCTTATCATATAAGTTTAAAATTGTCAAGGGTTGACAAAAAATTATGCATGATATAGGATAGAAACATGAATAAATTTTCTGCCAAAACCTTATTGTTGGGCCTGTTGCTTAGCCAGCTTCGCGGTGGAAAGTTTACTAATGTTTAACTGATGGATTTAGATAAATATTAGCCAGCTTTCCACAAAAGGAAGCTGGTTTTTGTTTAAAGGAGGATGCTCTTTTTTCAATCAAGAAATCAAAAACAAACCAGAAAAAATCATGAACACAACAACCACAACAGCAGAATATTTAGTCTTTAAGTCAGCAAAAGAAGTGATGGCAGCAGTTCCCGGGCAATCCGTATTTGAGATCATGGCGGGTCGCCAAATCAAACACCTGGTTATTGATCCGTCTCAAGTCGGCTGGCCAGTGTGCCAAGAGATTGCCGAATACGCCCCGGACGGCATTACCATCATCATCCCGATCGTCTGCAGGCCAGATGACGTTGCTAAAGCTATCACGGTTTTAGCGCAAGCAAAATTGGCCTGGCGCTGTTTGCGTCTTTCCGCCAATCCCGCGGAAGAAAAAGATTGGGCCAAAACTCAAGTTCTGGCCGCGATCCAGCAGGCAAAACAGGAGTTTGGTCGTTCACACCTCACCTTGCAAATCCACTTTAGCCTAGGTTGCTCCACCTGGCTGGTATACCAGAAGTGGCTGATTGCGGCGCTAAAAGAAATCGTCGAAGCCGGAGTAACTGTCATTAACTGGCCGAGTAGGCTCTGCTATCCGGGGACGGCTCTAATAACCAGCACGCGCGCTGCTCTGCCGGAGGATGTATCAATTTGGCTGGATGATTTTTCACTTCCCGGTTGCGTTGCCTCTGTCGTGGAGGGGAGTTACCTTGCATCCGGGGGGTTGGGCACGGACAGCAAGGCTGTTTTCCGTTGCGGGCCAGCCCATCAATAACCCAGGGCTTAAGGAGGTTTTGCGGTTTCACTGGCGGGAATTGTCTTAGGACGGTTCCCGCTATTTTTTTACAAATATAAAGTATGCTATAATGAAAGGCAAACGAATTTATTGATGCATTTTATGAATATTATTGAAGTAAAAAATTTAACAAAAAGATACGACAAGCTTACGGCCGTTGATGATATTTCTTTCAACGTGAAGCAGGGCGAAATTTTCGGCTTTCTCGGGCCGAATGGGGCGGGCAAATCAACGACTATCAGCATGCTGGCCACCTTATTAAAGCCGGACTCCGGACAAGCGACGATCGACGGTTTTGATGTCGGCAGCCAAAGAAATTCGGTAAGACAAGCCATCGGCCTGGTATTCCAGGATTCGTCCTTAGACGACAGACTTACTGCGCAGGAAAATCTATATTTTCATGCCGATTTATATCATGTGGAAAAGCAGAGTTTTAAAGAACGCTTGCCGGAGGTTTTACAGCTGGTTGATTTATGGGATAGGCGGGGAGCGATCGTTAAGACTTTTTCCGGCGGCATGAAGCGGCGGCTGGAAATCGCGCGCGGCCTGATTCATTACCCCAAAGTGATGTTTTTGGACGAGCCGACCATCGGCCTGGACCCGCAGACCAGATTTAATATTTGGCATTACATCTTGAAATTGAAAAAAGAGAAAGAGATGACGATTTTCATGACCACGCATTATCTGAATGAAGCTGAATATTGCGACCGCATCGCCATCGTTGACCGCGGCAAGATCGTCGCTTTAGACACGCCGGCCAATTTAAAAAAGATAGTGGGCGGAGAGATCATCACCCTTACCGCGGCCGATCCGCTAAAATTAAAACAGGCGATTGCCCGCCGATTTGATTTAAAAATCAAAGAAGAAGATAATAAAATAAAAATTGAAGTGGCGGATGGAGAAAAATTTTTACCTCGGCTGTTCAATGAGTTAACGGAGAAGATCGATTCGGTGGAACTAAGAAAACCGACTTTGGACGATGTATTTTTAACTTTAACCGGCAAAAAAATCCGCGAAGAAGAAGCCTCAAGCAAAGACTTGATGAGGCGGAGGATGAGAATGAAGCACTAAAATTGTTAATTTCTAATTAACCTAATTGACCTAATTTCTAATAAAATCCCAAATTCCAAACCACAATGACCAACAAAACCCCAAATTTTAAATCCTAAGAAAAAATTAGGACTTGGGGTTTGGAATTTTATTGGTCATTGGACATTGGGATTTGGTCATTAGCGCTTGATTAGGTTAATTAGAAATTAGAATAATTAGAAATTTTCATTCCTGTTAGGAGAAAACATTATTTATGAAAGAATTAAGAGCCATCTATACAATTTGGAAACGGGAAAATATCAGATATGTCCGCGACAAAGCCAGGATATTTTCCACGCTTTTACAGCCGCTGATGTTTTTGGTGATTTTTGGCGCCGGCCTGGGCGGAACTTTAGCGCAAGGCGGCTTCGGAGTTGATTACATGAAATTCATGTATCCGGGCATCATCGCCATGAACGTCATGGGCATCGCCTTCTTTTCCACGGTTTCCACGGTTTGGGACAGGGAATTCGGCTTTCTTAAAGAAATTTTAGTGGCGCCGGTGGCGCGCACTTCTATTGTGGTGGGCAAGATTTTGGGCGCGATCACCATAGCTTCCACGCAGGCCTTGTTGCTGTTGCTTTTGGCTCCGTTCATACATATTCAGCTTAGCTTGGTTATTATCGTCAAGCTATTTTTGATGATGATGTTATTGGCTTTTGCCATCGCCGGCTTAGGGCTGTTAATCGCTTCACTCATGAAAACCACGGAAAGTTTCGGCATTGTCATGCAAGTTTTGATTTTTCCCATGTTTTTCCTGTCCGGCGCATTTTTTCCGCTCACCAACGTACCGTTATGGATGACGGTTTTATCGCGCATTAATCCTTTGACTTATGGCGTGGACGGCATGAGGCAGATAATTTTAGGCGGCGTGCCGGCCGCCTTGGCGCAAAAACTCTTTTTGTATCCGATTCATGTTAATATTTTCATCCTCTTGGCTTTTTCAGCCGTGGTAGTCTCTGTCGCGACTTTGGCGTTCAATCGCAGGAGCTAGGGCATAAATAATGAATTACGAATTAAAAATTACGAATTAAGAATTGTGGGTAATTTAAAACGGCTTAAAAGCGAATTAAAAAGATTATCTAGCCCGGAAAGAGCAAAAGTTTCGCGCTGGTTTTTTAAAACCGGCGATGGCGAATATGGCGCAGGAGATAAATTTATAGGAGTAAACAATCCGGGCATGAGAAAAATTGCCAAACAGTTTGCCGAAACATCTCTCCTGGATTTAGAGAAATTATTAGCCAGCGGCATTCATGAAGAACGGCAAACGGCTTTATTTATTTTAGTTAGGCAATTTGAAAGAGGAGATATAAAAACACGTCGAGCAGTTTATGATTTTTATTTGAAAAATACTAGAAATATAAACAATTGGGACTTAGTGGATCTTAGCGCTTACAAAATTATTGGCGAGTATTTAGCTGATAAAGACAGGAGCGTTTTATATCAGCTGGCCAAGTCAAAAAACTTATGGGAAAGAAGGATTGCCATGATTTCCACCTTGGCCTTTATCCGTCAAAGACAATTTAGCGACACTTTGAAAATTGCGGAAATTTTGCTTCATGATGAACATGATTTGATCCATAAGGCCGCGGGCTGGATGCTTAGGGAAGCGGGCAAGCGCGACCAGGCGGTTTTGGAGAAATTTTTACGCAAGCACCATAAAACCATGCCGCGCACCATGTTAAGATACGCGATTGAAAAGTTCAGCGAGGACAAGAGGAAGGGGTATTTAACTAGATAATCGTTTAAGGAACGGATCATAATTCGTTCTTGATTTTTATAAAGATTTTTGTTAAGGTGCGGTTATCTGGCGGTAATTAAGCCGCTAGCGGACAATACGGAGGATGAATTATGAAAAATAGAAGTGGTTTGCCGCCCTTAACAATCCCATCGGGCTCTTTTGACACTTTCAACCGCGGCGCCACGATTGAAGTGCGGGTTCACGGAGCCCGAGAGTTGCAGATCGGAGACGAGGTGGCGTGGGAATGCGGAACCAATCATACCGGGCGCGCGAACGTGATAGAGCATACACAAGATTCTGCCACTATATCGCGCGTTGGTGCCTGTGGTGTGGACAACGCTCAGGATGATACTATTCCGCTGTGCTATGAAAACTGAACATTCAAAAGGAATTTGGGCGCGCCTTTGCGGCGGGGGTTGTCTTTTAAGCGACCCCCGTTATTTTTAAATTTGACTTTCGTATTTTGTTCGTGTATAATGAAAATAGGCGAACAGAGGGTGTGGATAACTAAATACTGTCATGCCGGGCTTGACCCGGCATCCAGGCAATAACAGCGAAAGAGTTTATTTTTCTCGCACCTGGATTGCGGGTCAAGGCCCGCAATGACAACAAAAATATATGGGCAACAATTTAACCAAAAGACAAAGGCAAATTTTGGATTTTATCACCGAGTTTTCCAAGGACAATGGCTACGCGCCGAGCCTAAGGGAAATCGGCGAACATTTTAACTTATCCAGTCCGGCCACGATTCACGCGCATATTCAGTCGCTGAAGAAGAAAGGCATGCTTAAGACCGGTTTTAACGAGGCGCGCTCCATAGAAATTATTCCGGCCGACGTGAATTGGACCGCCAGTCTGGAATTGCCGCTGGTCGGCTTAATAACTGCCGGCGAGCCGATTGAAGCCGTTGAAGAGAAAGACGCTATCGCCGTGCCGGCGGATTTTGTCACCGATAGCGCCAATAGCTATGTTTTAAAAGTCAAAGGCGAATCCATGATTGAAGACGGAATTTTAGACGGCGATTATGTGATTGTGGAAAGAAATCCGTCGCCGCGCGATGGCGATGTGGTGGTCGCGCTACTCAACAACGCTTATGCCACGCTGAAAAAATTTTATCGCGAGCAAAAACGGATTAGACTGCAGCCGGCCAATTCCGGCATGAAGCCGATTTACGCGGCTGACCCGCTCATCCAGGGCGTAGTGCGCGGCGTGATCAGAAAGTTCGCTTAAAGGATAATAATAAAAAATAAAATTTTAAAAAGGCAGAAAGCTGGTTTCAGCAATCTGCCGTGAAGGTGAGATGGGATCAAACGTCCCTCTTTCTAGGTAGTCTCACGCCGCCGAAGAAGTTTATCTTCCTGCTGTTTACCCGCGGAGATAAAGCCGCCTTTGTCTTTATCCGCTGGGGTTGCTTAGTGCCGTGCCGCTTGTGAGGGAACAGCAGTATATTCCTCGTCAAAGAGAGTCAGGGTGCTCGTATTTTGAACCTGCTTTTTCCTCTTTGAGTCGCTGGACAGCAAGCAGCTTAACCATGATACGGCCAATTAGGCGGTAATTTTAACTTTAAGCAATGGCCTCACCTCCTTTCAAAGAGCGTTAGAAACATAATATATCTTATAGCATTAATTTTTTAAAATCAACTTTTATTAAATATAGCTATGCTAGAAATTAGCCGAGAACAATTTGCCAAAATCGTTGAGCAGGCGCTTGAATCTTTGCCGGAAAAATTCAAAGAAAAAATTAATAATGTGGCGATTTTTGCCGAAGACGAACCCACGGCCGAACAGCTTAAAAAAATGCGTTTAAGGCGCGGCGATTTGCTGTTTGGCTTGTTTGAAGGCTATGCTCAAGCTAAAAAATTAAACATCGGACCGGTCTTGCCGGACCGCATTACGATTTTTAGGCTGGCGATCTTAAGCCAAGTGGACAGTTTTCAAGAGGCGAAAGAAAAGATTATTGCCACGGTTAAGCACGAAATCGCCCATCATTTCGGCTCGGATGAGCGCGGCGCGGCCAAGGCCAGCAGATAAAAAGCTAATCTTGTTTTATGCCGCCTGCCGCGTGTTTCGTGTTTGGGGGGGCTTTATTTTTTGGCTTAAGTATGATATTATTTGTACATGGCAAGTTGGCGGTAGTTGATTTTTAGTAATTTCTAGTTTTTTAATTTAATATTAGCCAATTAATAAATTAATCGTTTCATTGGCTTTATTCTTAGCTTTTAAAAAAGATATGGATCAGCCAATAAACGAATAATACTTCTATGGAAGCATATTGCGTTAAATGCAAGGAGAAAAGAGAAATGGCTGAAGCGGCTGAAGTAGAGATGAACGGCAAGGGCGGCGTTAAAAGAAAGGCCATGAAAGGCAAATGCCCGACTTGCGGCACATCAATGTTTAGAATTTTGGGCAAAGCCTAGCTGGCGACGGCTTCGGCAATCCGTCCTCTCAAAAAACACCTTTAAACAGGTGTTTTTTAATAGAAACGGGTGTTGTGCGAAAATATAAAAAATAGTATAATAAAGCAAGGCAACCGTTAATAAACGTTAAACGTTTGAGGCCCATAAATTTTCATGGCAAAACGTTAATTTTAAAATTATGCCAAAAGCCAAAAAAATTCTTATTATTGAAGACGACGCTAATTTGCTTTACGGCCTGCAAGCTAAATTCAGAGTTGAAAATTACGAAACTTTGGCTGATCAGGGCTTGGACGAAAATGAAACCATGGAAAAAATTATAGCTTATAAGCCCGATTATGTTATTTTGGACATTATACTGCCAAAAACAAACGGTCTTGATTTATTAAAAGAGATAAAGGCCAAGCCCAGCGTTTCCGGCATTCCGATTTTTGTTTTCACGAATTTAAGCGACAACGATAGCCGCCAACAAGCGAAAAAGCTGGGAGTTGACGTTTATTTATTGAAAACCGATTTTAATCTTGATCAATTTGTCGCCGAATTTAAAAAAATCGCCGCCAATAAAGAAAAAATGCAATAAGCCGCTCGGGCGAAATATTATTATGAAAATATCAAAAAGCAAATTTTTTATTTTTATCCTGATTATCTTGGTTGCCGCGGGCGTTTTATATTTTCTTTTTAATCAAAAGGCGAGCGTTGAATATACCGTGGCCAAAGTCGTAAAAGGCAATTTAACTCAGACTATAAGCGAAACCGGCACGGTTAAATCAACGAATGAAATTGATTTAAGTTTCTCCTTGAGCGGCAAAATTGCCGATATCTTCACCACTGTCGGCGACAAAGTAAAAAAAGATCAAATTTTAGCCGAACTTGATAATAGCGATTTGCTGTTAAAAGCCAGAGAAGCCGAAGCTAATTTACGAGTCGCTGAAGCTAATTTGGCCAAGCTTTTGGCCGGCGCAACTGCCGCGGAACTTGCCGTAAGCCAGGCTAGCGTTGACCAGGCGAAAACCTCATATGATTCAGCTTTGTCGGAATTGGGAAAAACGCGGAATACAACCAATGAAGATATTAGACAAGCAGAAAAAAATTTAAGCGATTTGAAACTTACGTCGGGCAGTACTATTACCAGCTATGCCAGGGATGTGCAGAATTATAGGGCCGCGGCTCTTACAACTATGGCGGCAAAAATTTCAATAGCTGATAACGCTCTGGATAATATCAACACAATATTAAATGATAATGACGCGAAGAATTATTTAAGCGCGGGTAATATGACTTTGCTTGATGAGGTGAAAAAAAGTTATGATTTAGCCTTACCGACCATTGATTTGGCGCAAGCCGGTTTGGCCGCGGCCGAATCAAGCCAAAGCGATGAAAACATCATCAAAGCGTTAACCGATTCTTTTAATACCTTAAATAAAACCTTTAGCGCTTTAAATAACTGTTATACCATGCTTCAATCCAGCATGGTTAGTACGACTTTTACGCAGGCAGAGCTTGATGCTTATAAAACCGCCATCAGCACGCAACAAACCAACGTAAGCACGGCCATAACTTCAGTGCAAACAGCCCAGCATAATTTCAGCGATTCGCTGAATGATTTGAACAACGAAATTTCAGCGGCCGAAGACGCCTTGGCTACGGCCAAGGTGGAGGGCGAGCAGCAGATTACCGCGGCGCAAAGCAAGGTTGATACCGCCTATATGAATTGGCAGTTAACGTTGGCTCAATTGAACAAGTTAAAAGATAAAGCGCGCGACCAGGATGTAAATTTATCAAAAGCTCAAGTAGCGCAAGCGCAAGCCGCCTTGGATTTAATCCATAACCAAATCAATAATAACATTATCAAAGCCCCGGCGGATGGAACGATCACGAAAAAAAATTACGAAAGCGGCGAACAAGCCTCTGGCGCCAAGCCGGTTTTTTCCATGCTGGGCGTGAATAATTTTGAAATTGAAATTGATGTTTCCGAGGCTGACATCAATAAGGTGGCGCTTAACAATCCGGCGGAAATCACGCTTGATGCTTTCGGCGAAGACATAAAATTCTATGGCCGGGTGAATTTTATAGAACCGGCGGAAACAGTAATTCAGGACGTGACTTATTATAAGGTAAAAATCAATTTTGACGGCAAAGATAAAAATGTTAAATCCGGCATGACGGCTAACGCCAATATCACGACCGCCCGCAAAGATAATATTTTGATCATGCCGGCCCGGGCGGTCGTGGAAAAAAACGGCAGCGGAAAATTCGTCAGGCTTTTAGTTAATCAGGAGATGAAAGAAGAGCCGGTTACTATCGGCTTGCGCGGCGATGGCGGCTTGGTGGAGGCGCTGTCCGGCGTAAGCGAGGGCGATACCGTAGTGACTTACATCAAGCAAGGGAAATAGCATGAAATTTATAATATCTAACCTGCCGGCCGGCAGGTTAGGGCTTGGGATTTGATTAGAAATTAGGTTAATTAGAAATTTTTATTGAGTTATGCTGATCCAAGTTGTGAATTTAGTTAAAAAATTCATTAACGATGAAGTGGAAACCAAGGTTTTGAACGGACTTACCTTTAATATTGAGCAGGGCGAATTCGTGGCCATTATGGGGCCGTCCGGTTCGGGAAAATCCACTCTGATGCATATTTTAGGGTTGCTGGATCGCCCCAGCGGCGGCAAATTTTTTCTTTTAGGCAAAGACGTTACCGGTTTGAGCGATAACGAACTGGCCAACCTAAGGAACCAAAAGATCGGTTTTGTTTTTCAGTCTTTTAACCTTTTGCCGCGCAC
>JAQTVB010000042.1 GCA_028707005.1 Patescibacteria group bacterium | reverse complement strand
CGGTTGGGATATCTTCTTCCAATAAAGTTTGCGCCAGGCCATCGGCTTTAGCCCGTGTGCCGACATAAATAATGCCTGACCCTTCCGTAGTTTTTAAGGCGTCTAAAATTAAACTTGGCTTTTGCGCGTCGCTGGCTTGAATAACTCCGAATTGGAGGTTTGGCCGGGCAAAGCCGGTTATGACTAATTGCGGATTTTTTAAATCAAGCTGCCTTATAATATCTTCCCGGACTTCCGGCGTAGCGGTCGCGGTTAAAGCGACGACCGGCGGGTTGCCCACTAAGGTAATGGCGCTTTTTAACCTTAGATAACTGGGCCGGAAATCATGCCCCCATTGGCTGATGCAATGGGCTTCGTCAATGGCGAATAAGCTTATTTTTATATCTCCTAAAGCATTAACGAATTCCTGGTTATAAAATCTTTCCGGGGCGATAAAAAGAAGCTTAAAATGATTTTTTTTAACCGCTTCCAGACGCTCATCAGTCTCGTCAGGGGAAATTGAAGAGTTAACAAAAGTGGCCGGAATGCCGACTCTTTTTAAACTATCCACCTGGTCTTTCATTAAAGCGATTAAGGGGGAAATGACAATCGTCGTTCCTTCTAAAATCAGGGCGGGAAGCTGGTAAATCAAAGATTTGCCCCCGCCAGTCGGCATGATAACGATTGAGCTAAGATGAGCTAAAATATTATCAATGGCTTTTTCCTGTCCGGGCCGAAAATTTTTAAAGCCGTAATGGATTTTAAGCAGTTCCAGAAGTTGTTGTTTCTTTAGGTTTGGCATTTTTATCTGGTAAAAACTTTTTTAAACTAATTTCATATTAGCAGACAAAAAAAATGCGGTCAAAAGAAAAAGGCCGACTTTTCGAGCCGACCTTTCCTACTTTTATAAAAGATTAAAATCCTCCTTGTCCGATTAAATCCCGGATATGGCCTGCGCCGTGGTAGGAAACCATCTCCGGCAAGAAGTCATGAATATCAGACATCGCCTTACCGTTTTTAAATAAAGCCGTTCCGACTTGGATAGCGCTGGCGCCGGCCAGAATCGCCTGCATAGCGCTATCGCCGTCTTGGATCCCCCCTACTCCGATAATTGGCGCTCCGAGGTTAGCCCGAAAGACCTGGTTAATCATCCAGAGAGAAATCGGCAGGATGGCCGGGCCGGAAAGACCTCCGGAACCGGCTCCGAGTCTTGCTTTTCCGGAATGAATATCAAAAGCCAAACCCGGTACTGTATTGATGAGCGAAAGAGCATCAGCCCCGGCTTTGACCGCTGCCTCCGCCACTTTTACAATTTGGATGCCGGCGGCTGGAGTAAGCTTTACAATCAAGAATATGTTGGGCGCGGCTCCGCGAACAGCTTTTACAACTTTGGCAGTCTGTCGAGGATTGGTGCCGAAGACCATGCCGCCATGAGCCACATTAGGGCAAGAGACATTAATCTCTATAGCCGCAACGCCGGTACTGGCCAGCTGATGAGCAAGCTCGCCATAATTATCAACGGAAAATCCGGAAATGTTCACAATTACTGGCAGGTTGAATTTCAGCCATTCGGGTAAATCTTCTCCAAGAAATCTCGTAATTCCTTTGTTGGCCAGCCCGATTGAATTAAGCATGCCCCCTGCCACTTCGCAGACGCGGGGGTCTTCATTGCCAGAGCGTTTCCCAAGGGTTACGGCCTTGGTAACGAGTGCGCCGGCGCGGATGGTGTTTACCCAACCTTTTTCTATGGCGCCGATATCCAAACAGCCGGAAGCGTTCATTATTGGAGCGGCGAGTTTGAGCGTTCTGCCGTTTTGGCCGACCAAAGTGGTTTCCAGCGGGTTTGCCACATTCTCGCTTCTTGGCAGAGAAGTAACCCTATAACGACGCATTAACCTTTCCCAGTCAACCCAGGAAGCGTCAAAAGCCGGGCCGTCTTGGCAGACATATCTCACCGTTCCATCTTTGCCGAAAACCACGCAACCTTTGCAGGAGCCGACTCCGCCGCAAGCCATAATTTCTTCAAGCAGAACCAGGCACCGATTACCGCTTTGCGCTGCCATTTCCGCAACCAGTTTTAACATTACTACCGGACCGCAGGCGATTATAGTGGATTTACCTTCGTCGCCTGCCAAGGATTCTTCCAGCAAATCCGTAACCATGCCGGTATGAGTGGCGTTTCTTTCAGCTATAATTTGAAGATGGCAGTCAGTATTTTTCAACTCATCAATTCCGAAAATCTGGCTTGGCTCTTTTACTCCGAGCAAAAAATTTACGGTCTTGCCTTTTTCCCCCAGTTCCTTTGCCAAAAGCATCAGAGCCGCTCCCCCGATTCCGCCGCCCACCAAAATATAGCTTTTAACTTCTGGATCAAGCGGTATCGGATTGCCTCGCGGACCAAAAATTTCTATCTGGTCATTGAGTTTGAGTTTTGCATAAGCGGCCGTGTTAGGCCCAACGACTCTAAACAGTATTTTAATTCGATCACCAATTTCGGAAAGTACCGAATAGACCGAAAACGGCCGCCGCATCACGGACAACTGATTTAGCGGCTGGAGGGCAATGAATTGTCCAGGTTTAACTTTTAGGTGCCCCTCCCATAGGTAAAATTCCAATAAAAATATTCCCGACCCTTCGGCTGTTTCTTCACACTCCAATACCGTCGCTTTCATTTTTTTCCCCTCCTCTTCTCTCTTGTGAAAGGGCGTTTTTTAGATGGTTTTATAGAAATGTTAGATGATAAAACCATGTTTGTCAAATAAACAAAAGCCCCGCCGTTTAGGCAGGGCTTTTTTGTTTTAATTTCCGCTTGAGTCCGTATAAGTCCGCGACTAGATGCCTCTTACCTTTATCGCTTTTTTTAATCTTTCCACGGCGACGATATAAGCGGCGGTGCGCATATCCACTTTATATCTTTCTTTAGTTTCCCAAATTAAATTAGTGGCCTGGGTTATTTTTTCTTTTAACCGGCTCTGCACTTTTTCCAATTCCCAATAATACTGCCTTAAGTTCTGCACCCATTCAAAATAAGAAACAATCACCCCGCCGGCATTAGCTAAAACGTCAGGGATGATTAAAATATTTTTTTCCGCCAAAGCTTCGCTCACTTCTATTTTCATCGGGCCATTAGCCATCTCCAGTATTATATTGGCTTTTATGTCATTAACCATTTCCATAGTGATAACGTTTTCAAAAGCGGCTGGCGCCAACACCGTCGCGGATAAAGTTAAGATTTCCTCGTTAGAGATATTTTTCGCGCCGGGAAAATCAACAACCGAACCGGTAGTATTCTTATGCTCAATCACTTTTTCAATATCAAGGCCTTCTTCGTTTACGATTCCGCCTTTTGAGTCGGAAACCGCTATGACACGGTAGCCGGCA
>JAQTVB010000030.1 GCA_028707005.1 Patescibacteria group bacterium | reverse complement strand
CGGTTCGGTGATGTGGAATTTTGAATTAAAAGGCGTCGTTTTGATAACCGCCGAGGAATTAGCAAATAAAAAACTGCTTAACGACGATAACTTTGAGCTGGAACTTATTGATGTCGGCGCCCAGGATTACAAAAAAGAAGAGGCCGGCGCCACCATTTACACCAAGCCGGAAGACTTGCAGAAAGTAAAACAATTTTTGGAAACTAAAAGCTTAACCACCGAGTCGGCCGATGTTGAATACGTTGCCAAAGAACCGGCCCAATTAAGCAACGAGGAAAAAGAAAAAGTGCAAAAATTTATCGACACGCTGGAAAATAATGAAGATGTGTCGGAATATTACACGAATGCGAATATATAAGGTGTTTCATCCATCGTCCCGTTCTTTCATCTAACCCGTTCCTAATTTTCAAACAAATGCATTTTATTCGCAATCGTTTGAAAATTGGATCATTGAAAATTGTTTAAAAATTGAAAATTAAAAATTAAAAATTAAACCTCCTCAGAGGGAAGTATTAAGGATTTAATTACCAAATGATAATAAAAAAATCTGCTCAAATTATCCTTGGCATTGACCCGGGCATCGCTGATACCGGCTTTGGCATAATTAAAAACCAAAATAACGCGTTAACTTGCTTAACTTACGGCTCAATCAAAACTTCTGCGAAGCTAAAACTGGATGAGCGTTTAGAAATGATTCATCTACAACTCAACAAATTGATACAAAAATACCGGCCCGATCTCATGGCGGTGGAAAAATTATTTTTCTGCAATAACGCCAAAACCGCCCTGATTGTCGGCCAGGCCAGGGGCGTAGTCATGTTGGCCGCCAGAATGAATAAAATTGCCAGCCTGGAATTTACGCCTTACGAAGTGAAGCAAGCGGTTTCAACCTACGGGCACGCCAGCAAAGACCAGGTGCAAAAAATGGTCAAACAAATACTGCGGCTTAAGGAATTGCCCAAGCCTGATGACGCGGCGGATGCTTTAGCCATCGCTATTTGCGCCGCCAATTGCCGCCCGGCAGGCCATATCTAAAATCGATTATTTACGACCCCGCTCCTCTATCTATGTCAACAAAAAAATTAAAAATCGTTTCCATCGCCGCCGAAGTCGCTCCGTTTTCTAAAACCGGCGGCTTGGCTGACGTGGCTAAAAGCCTGCCCAAAGCTTTAAAAAGGCTGGGGCATGAGGTGATCGTCATCACCCCGCTTTACGGGCAAATTATTGATCCTAAAAAACATGACTTAAAGCTAATCCACGAAAATGTGGAAATTTATTTAAACTCCCTTGAGAAAACGCAAATTAACGTCTGGCGAGGCTACCTGATGAAAAATCTGCCGATTTATTTTATTGAAAACAAAAAATATTTTTCCGCTCAGAAAAGCCTTTACGGTTCAACGCGGGACAATGCGCGTTTTTTAATTTTTGACGTAGCGGCCCTAAAATTAATTTCACTCTTAAAATATAAAGCCGATATTATCCATTGCCATGACTGGCACACCGGCCTGATACCTTACTTTCTGAAAACTGATTTTAAGCATTCGGAAACATTAAAAAGAGCCAAAACCGTTTTCACTATCCATAATTTAGCTTTCCAATTTGGCCATGATTGGTGGGCGGTGCCGCTGGAAAAAAAAGATTACGGTAAGAATAAATTGCCGCTGATTGCGGACCCGGAGATTGAGAATATAAACTTTGCCAAACGCGCCATAAGAAACGCGGATATTATCAACACGGTGAGCGAGCAGTATCGCGAAGAAATTTTGACCATAAAATTCGGCCAAGACTTGCATCGGATCTTGAGAAATCGCGAAGACAGATTATATGGTGTAATCAATGGCATTGATTACGCGACCTACAACCCGCAAAACGACCCCGGGCTTTTTAAAAATTACGACTATCATAAAATCGGCAACAAAAAATTGAACAAAGAGCATCTGCAAAAATCGCTAAAACTGAAAATTGACCCGGACCTGCCGGTGATCGCGCTCACCTCGCGCGTTACTTTTCAAAAAGGCTTTGAATTGATTTTGCAAATCATTGAACCCTTGCTCCACTTGGATCTGGAGCTGATTTTTATGGGCGACGGCGACAAAAAATACGTTAATGAAATCAAAAAATTCGCCAAGCGTTATCCTAAAAAGACATCTTGGCTACCCTTCGCGGAAAATCAAAAAATGGAAACCCTGTTCTATGCCGGCTCAGATATTTTCTTACTGCCGTCATACCATGAACCCTGCGGCATCAACCAGCTGATCGCCATGCGCTATGGCTGCATTCCGGTGGTGCGCCGCGTCGGCGGGCTTGAGGACACGGTCACGAATTATAACCCTAGAACCAACCGCGGCAATGGCTTTAATTTTTCTTCCTTCAACCCCTACTCCTTGTTTGCCACCATCGTCCGGGCCTTAGAAAATTACCGCCACGAGGCAACCTGGCATGAGCTGATTGCCAGAGTGATGAGAGAATCAAACAGCTGGGAAATCCCGGCTAAAAAATATGTCGCGCTCTATCGCAAAGCCTTAAAGGGCGGCAAATAATTACACGCTTTAATCATTATTATATGAATAAAATCATCTGGGTTAACCTACTGCACTTTTACCAGCCGCCAACGGCCAGCGACGAGACCGTGATTGAGGCGGCGGAAAAAAGCTACAAAAAAATCATTGAGGCCTTGAAGAAAAACCCCAAAATTAAATTTACTCTTAATATCACCGGCTGTCTTTTGGAAAAGCTTGATCAACTTGGCTACCGCGATTTAATCGCCGGCATCGGATTGCTTCGCGCGAGAAAACAGATTGAACTCACGGACAGCGCGGCTTTTCACCCGATTTTACCGCTTTTACCCGAGAAGGAAATCAAGAGAAACATTGAAACCAACCAGGCAATACAAAGAAAATATTTCGGAAAAAATTTTCGCGCCCTTGGCTTTTTCCCGCCCGAGCTGGCTTATAACGCCAAAGTCGCGAAAATAACCGCCAGCTTAGGCTATCAGTGGATTATTCTGGACGAAATTTCGGCTTGGGGAAAACTGGGCGCGTTGAATTTCAATAAATTGTATTTAGAAAAAACTACCGGGCTTAAAATTTTCTTCCGCTCGAGGAATTTATCAAAAAGTTATGTTCCGGAAACGATTTTTAGCCTATTAAACGATAACCGCGGCGGCGCGTTGGCCCTTACCGCCACCGACGCCGAACTCTACGGTTTAAGGCACAGCGATCTAACCTTCACTTTCGAAAAATTGCTAAAGTGCCCGAAGCTGAAAACTCTAACTATCAGCGAATTTCTGTCGGAGCTTAAAGATACGGCCGAACTTAAGCCGCTCGCCTCATCATGGGAATCAACGGCCGGCGAACTAAAGCGCAACGCGCCTTTCGCTCTCTGGTATGACGATAAAAATAAAATTCAAAAATTGCTCTGGCAACTGGCCAATCTGGCTATTGCCACGGTTAATAAATGCCAGACTGACGCGAATTACCCCTGGGCCAGATTCCATCTGGACCGAGGCTTGGCAAGTTGCACTTTCTGGTGGGCCTCGGCGCGCGATTTTAAATCGTTCAGCTCCATTTCCTGGAATCCGGACGAAATTGAGCGAGGAACAAATGAACTGATAAAAAGTATCCGCTCTCTGGCCGAACCGAATACTAAAGCGGCTAAAATTTCCGGCGAAAAACTTTACATAAAAATAAAAAAATTAATCTGGCATAAGCATTGGCATCATTACTGGAAAACTAATTACTAATTCGCCGCGAACCCACGCCCATATGAATAAAATACTTAACATTTTTGATAAAAATTACGTCAAGGATTTGTTTAACCGGGAAATTTTGCCGCTTTACCCTTGTTTTGAAAAAATAGAATGTATAAAAATCGCCCCCGTGAAAAAAAATGTCTGGCATTCCACCTATCATGTGGTAGTGGAATTTGCCACGACGTTTCTAAGCCGCGGCGGCGGTCTGGTTGAACTGCCGATTTATTTCACGGCGCACTCAAACGAACCTAGAAAAAATTCTTTCGCGGCGCTGTCGTTTCTTTGGCAAGCGCATTTCAGCCAAGGCGATTTAGTGGTACCGCGTCCCTTATTTTTTTCCGACGATTTCAACGGATTTTTTTACCGCGGCGTCCAAGGCCAAACTCTTTACTATTACATAAAGAACAAAGATTACAAAACCATAGAAAATGTTGTGATTAAATCCGCCGCCTGGTTTGCCAAGCTCCATGGCGTCCCCGCGACTAAGGCTGATAATTTCAACCCGGAAAACAGCCGGATTGAAACGGTCATTCCCGGGATTGCTAATGTTTTGCAAAAAATCAATCAAGCTTATCCGCGCTACTTTGATGCCTGTAAAAAAATTTACGAGATAATCGACCGCGAGGAAAAAAAATATTTCGCCGGCCGGGGCAAACAATCCTTGATCCATGGCGACGCCCATCCGCAAAATGTCATAAAAATAGGCGAGAATAAAATTTCCGTAATAGATTTTACCGACATCTGTTTGGCTGATTTTGCCCGCGACCTTGGCACATTCCTGCAGCAGCTTGAATTCATGGCTTCCAAAAAAATCGACGACGCGGCCTATCTGGAAAAAATAAAAAATATATTTTTGGAAAATTACCTGCTCCACTCCAAAATCAAGCTTTCCGACTACGACAGGGAAAGAATCAACAACTATTATAACTGGACGGCTCTGCGCACCGCCACTTTCTTCATGCTGAAAGACAAGCCGGAGCCGTGGAGATCGCATGACCTGATTATCAATGTTTGCGAAAATCTGAAAATAAAAACCAAAATTTAACTTCTTGAATCAACCCCATGCTGATTGATTTGCAGCTTCACTCCACTTATTCCGACGGCTACCTGGCCCCGACCGAGCTGGCAGATTTTTTATTAAAAAATTCTGTCAAAGTCGCCGCTTTAACCGACCATAATACCGTCGGCGGTTTAGACGAATTCCGATCAGCTTGCAAAAAAAATAAAATAAAGGCCATTGTCGGCATGGAAATTTACGCGAAGTTAAGCCATAAAAAATTTAACTTGCTTTGGTATAATTTTGACGACAAAAACCCCGAACTTCATAAACTTCTCCGCTTAAGCCAGGTCCGCAGGCGCGAACAAATCAGGCGGGCGCTGATGAAATTAAAAAAACTGGGATTAATAATAGACGAAAATAAAATTTTGGACAAATACAGCCACTATATCCCCTTAAATCATATCATAGAAGATATCTGCCAAATAGCTGATAACCAAGAAAAAATCGCCGCGCGGCTCGGTACCGATAATCCGCGAGTTGACGAGATAATAAAACATTTTTTCGCCAACAGAAAAGTCAACAAACTGGGAGAATGCTATATAAGCCTTAACCTGATTTTAACGCTTAGAAAAAAAATCGGCGGCCAGATTATTCTAAATCACCCGGGTAAATCCAAACAAATTGATAATAATCTGATTATCCGACTTAAAGAATTGGGCCTGAACGGCTTAGAGGTGATTTCGCCGCACCACGACATCAGCGCGGTGATGCGGCTGCAGCGCCTGGCCAAAGATTTAAAATTAATCATGACCGGCGGCTCTGATTATCACCTTGACGAGAATGCGCCCGCGACCATAAAAAACGTTTATTCTTATTTCAGGGTTGAGGCGAAGTATTTGGCTGGCGTAAATAAAATTATTGGATGATATGAAATGGATGCTCAAAAAAATATTTCTAGACACTATAATTAATTTATGTTTGAAAATAACAACGTTTTTTAGCCTAAAATATTATTCTTTGATCTACCATCCGCTTATCATCAGAAAAAATACCACTGATATTTTAATTTTTCGCAGCATTTTCATTTTTAAAGAATTTGAACTGCCAATAAAAATTAAACCTAGATTTATAATTGATGGAGGAGCATATACCGGATTATCATCTTTGTATTATTCTTCAAAATATCCCAATGCAAAAATTTTCGCGGTAGAACCAGAAGAATCAAATTTTGAAATTTTAGAAAAGCATACGAGAAAAAATCTTAACATTACAAGAATAAAGGCTGGCCTATGGCATAAAGAAGCTTTTTTAAAAATTGTAAATGGGAAAACTGGAAAGTGGGATTTTACGGTTAAAGAAGTTGCTGAATTTGAACCTAATAGCATAAAGGCGGTTACCATAGACGATCTCTTAAAACGTTCCGGTTTCGATGAAATAGACATACTAAAACTAGATATTGAGGGTTCGGAAAAAGAGTTGTTTTCAAAAAATTATAGCTCCTGGATAAATAAAGTAAATATTATAGTAATAGAATTGCACGATTGGATGAGAGAAGGTTGCGCCAAATCGCTTTATTCGGCAATTAACCAAGATGAATGGAAAAAATATAAATCAGGTGAAAAATTAGTCTTAATAAAAAAGTAAAGGTATGAATAACAAACCTCTAAAAATTTTAATTGCCGCGACTGAAGTCACGCCGCTGGCCAAAGTCGGCGGCCTAGGCGATGTGATTGGCGCTCTGCCCAAGGCTCTAAATAAGCTTAATTTAGACGCGCGGGTAATTATTCCCTGCTATGGCGCCATTGATAGAAATAAATATAAAATAAAATTGATCAAGCAAAACATAAAAGTCGGCGGTGCTTCAATCAATCTTTGGCAAACCAATTTGCCGGATTCAAACGTACCGGTCTATCTGGTTGAACACAGTATTTTCCATGGAAAAAAGATATATTCTACCGCGCTGGCCGACGGCCCGGCTGATATAAAAAAATACCTGCTCTTTGCACGGGCAATTCTGGAAGCGGTCAAAAATATCAATTTTAAACCGGACATCATCCATGCGAACGACTGGCCCACCGGAGGCCTGATCAGGCTTCTTAAAAACGATTACCAGGATGATCAATTTTTTAAACAAACAAAAACCCTCTTTACTATTCATAATTTAGCCCATCAAGGCCCGGCTGGCGCAGTGAATTATATGGCTGAAGGAATTTTAAACGCCGATATCGTAAGCACCGTAAGCCCGACCTACGCCAAAGAAATTCTCACTAAAGAATACGGCGCCGGATTAGAAAAAATATTAGCCAAAAGGAAAAATGAGCTTTATGGCATATTAAACGGCATTGACATCGACTTTTTTAACCCGGCCAGCGATGAGCTTATTAGACAGAATTATTCGTCGGCCATGCTGGAAAAAAAATCGCTTAATAAGCTGGCTCTGCAAAAAAAACTTGGCTTGCCGCCGAAAAAAAATACCGCCCTGGCCGGCGTGGTTACCCGCTTTGTCTGGCAGAAAGGCATTGATTTGATTACAGAAAAATCGGTAAAAGCGATTCTCGGCTCGCCGCAACCGTGCCAGTTCGTCTTTTTGGGAACCGGCGAAAAGCGCTACGAAAACGCCCTGCTTCGCCTAACAAAAAAATTTCCCGATAAAATAAGCGTACAGATAAAATTTGATGAAAAATTAGCTCATGAAATTTATGCCGGCACCGACTTGTTCCTGGTGCCTTCCCGCTTTGAACCCTGCGGCCTTACGCAGATGATCGCCATGCGCTACGGCAACGTGCCGCTTGTCCGCTCTACCGGCGGGCTTAAAGATTCAATTACGAATTATCAATTAAAAATTACGAATTTATCTAAAAAACCAACCGGTTTTCTGTTTAAAAAATTTGCTTCGGCTGAATTTTACAAAACCTTAACCCGAGCGCTAAATATTTACTACCAAGAGCCCGGAGTCTGGCGGCAATTGCAACTCAACGGCATGAAACAAAATTTTTCTTGGGAAAAGTCTGCCAAAGAATATTTAAAACTTTACAAGAAATTAAGGGGAAATAAAAAATAAAAATATTATCAATCCTTGACAAACCGCGAAATTTTTGCTACAATTATATAAGATAATACAAAATTATATTATCTAATTAAAAATTCCTTAAGAATTTATTCGCATGTGCCGCATTTGCCTGCCCGCCTCGGGAGGGTAGTGCGGCTCGCGAAGCGATAACATAAAAATAAAAACAAAATGTCAGTTATTAAAAATCCGGCCTGTTGCCTGAAATTCGGGCAAAGCGGCTGGAAATATTACAACTCAATAGGAAAAAAAGCAATGGAGCAGGAGTTCAGCTGGTCTGGACTCTTCCTTAGTCTGTCCATTGCTTTTTTTGTTATCACGATTAGCGCCTATACGCTTAGCTTAATCAACCAAGCGCTAGTAGCTAAAACGACCGACCGAAAATTTACCAGCGACAATATCCACCTCCAGGAAAACGGAAGCTACCTTACCTATGGCGTCACCGACCAATAAAAAAGTTTTGTAAAAAATTTACATAAATTGCGATCTAAGATAAATCCAGATCGCTATATCGCACCTTTAAATTTCAGGAGAAACGCCCAACGTTTCTCAAAGCTGTGTTAATTGCCACACAGAACAACAAAAAGGTCGTCTAAAATTAATTAGCACAGCTCTCTTTCTTGCTTTATCACTTTATAATGGTAAGGCAAGCATGGGGATAAAAAAACACTGCTCGGACTCAAGAGCGGTGTTTTTTGTTTTAGCTAAAATGTTGTATAATAAAATAATACGAATTACGAATTTTGTACGAATTTACGAATACTGATAATCACGCCATCTGCTTCAATGATGTTTTGCATTGCATTTATTCGTATATTCGTATTTAAATTCGTAATTCGTATTAGATTCGTAATTCGTATTATCTTATGTATTTGGAAAAATTAGAAATCCAGGGTTTTAAATCTTTCGCCAACAAAAACGTGCTTACTTTTCCCGGCATGCTGAACAAAGATCTGCATGGCATTACTTCAATCGTCGGCCCCAACGGCTCAGGCAAATCCAATATCGCCGATGCCGTGCGCTGGGCCTTGGGCGAGCAAAGCATGAAGGCTCTGCGGGGGAAAAGAAGCGAAGACATCATCTTTTCCGGCTCGGATAAAAAGGGCCGCTTAAGCATGGCCGAAGTTTCTCTTTATCTAAACAATGAAGACCATAAAGCGCCGCTTGATTACTCGCAGATAGTCTTGACGCGCCGGCTTTACCGCGACGGCGACAGCGAATACCTGATTAACCAGGCCCGCGTCCGTTTAACCGATGTGCAAATTATGTTGGCCAAAGCGAACTTCGGCCAAAAAACCTACAGTGTCATCGGCCAAGGCATGGTTGAAGGCTTTTTAAACACCACGCTGGCGGAAAGAAAAGAGTTTTTTGACGAAGCCACCGGCGTCAAGCAATTTCAAATAAAGCGCGATGATTCGCTCAATAAGCTGATCAGCAGCTATGAGAATTTAAACCAAGCCTCAATGCTTCTGTCCGAAATTGAACCGCGCCTGAAAAGTCTTACTAGACAGGTAAACAAACTAAAGCGGCGGGACGAGATCGGCGCCGAATTAAAAGAATTACAATTAAACTATTACGCCAAGCTCTGGCATGAAATTAACGGGAAATTTAAAAATTTCAACAAAAAACTCCTGGAAAAAGAAAAAATTAAAGCCGAAAAAGAGAAAAAAAACGCCCAGCTGAACCGAGAGCTGGAACAACTGGAAAAACAAAATTCGCGTAGCGACGAATTCGCGACCTGGCAAAAAGAATTAAACGAATTGCAGAGCCAAAAAGAAATCTTAACGAAACGATCGGCTAAGCTGGAAGCCGAACTGGAAGTCAAGCTGGAAGCAAGCGGCCAGTTTGATCTCTCCTGGTTGATAAACAAAAACAGCGAAATAAAAATTGAACTTAAAAATATCAATGAGGAAGCCGCTGGCCTGGAAAAAAATATTGAACAGGAGAAAGGGATTATCGTCGATCTGGAGAAAGAAAAAGGCGCCGCCAACGCGAAAGTCAGCGCCCTTAATAGCGAACTCTTGAAGCATGGCGCCAGCCTGCATGGCCAAGGCGCGGGCAAGATCAACCAGGAGTTGAAAAATTTGAACGAGCTTTTGGAAGAATCAGCAGGCCTGGATGATTTGGCGAGCGTTCAAAAATTGATCAAAAAAATACGGGAAAAAGTTAAAATAATTTTAAATCTCTCCACTTACGTTTTGGAGCGGGAAAACTTGGAACAGCTGCAGAAAGATTTAATGTCGCAAACGCACGCCAAAGAGACAATTATGGCCAAAATAAATGAAAGCAACTTTCGCGTCTCCGCCAGGTCGGAACGGGTTAAATTGATTAAAGAAAAAGCCGCTCAGCTGGAAAAAGAATCGAGCGAAATTGAAAACAAATTAAAGCAAAATCAAGGAGCGGTTAACTCCGCCGGCAACAAACAAGACCGAACCGACCTGAAAAACGAATTGACCGGACTGAATGAAAAAATCGGCGACCTTAAAGAAAAACTAAACGCCTTCAACGCGAAAGAGGGCGAGCAAAAGGCCAGGCTGTTTTCTCTGCAAAAAAATCTGCAAGCGCTGCAGCAGGAAATCAACGGTATCACTAGTGAACTCAACGAACTAAAAATAAACTCCGCCAGGCACGAAACCAGGCTGGAAGATTTAGAAGCGGAAATCAGGAATAATTACGGCAATCTGAAAGACGTGATTGATAAAAAACCGACCGAGACGCTTGAGATGGGGGCGGCCTTGGAAAAAATCAATTCCTTAAAACGCCAGGTTGATCAAATCGGCCAGCTGGACCCGGAAATAGAAAAAGAATATCTTGAAACAAAGCAACGCTTTGATTATTTGGCAAGCCAGGCTCATGATTTAAACAGCGCGGTCGGTTCTTTGGAAAAAATCGTTAAAGAGCTGGATATGATTATCAAAGAAAAATTTGACAAAGAATTTAAAAATATTTCCGCCAAATTTGAAGAGTATTTTAAAATTTTATTCAACGGCGGCCAGGCTAAAATAGTTAAAATCTTAACCGAAGAGCTGAACCATGAGCCGAGCGGCCAAACGGATAAAAATAAAATTTCCGATTTACCGGCCGAAGCGCCGGAAGACAAATTTTCCGCCAATTTAAAAAGGATAAAATTTCTGCAAAAATGCAACGCTACCGGCCTAGCCGGCATTGAAATTTTAGCCACGCCGCCGGGCAAAAAAATCAAATCCATAACCATGCTGTCAGGCGGCGAGCGAGCCTTAACCGCTATCGGCTTGATTTGCGCTATTATTAGCTGTAATCCAGCACCATTCGTAATTTTAGATGAAGTAGACGCTTCACTTGATGAAGCTAACTCCGAACGACTGGCTAAAATCTTGGATGACTTGTCCCATAAAACTCAATTCATTGTTATCACTCATAATCGTGCTTCCATGCGCCGCGCCCAGATTCTCTACGGCGTCACCATGGAAGAAAGCGGAGTCTCAAAACTTCTCTCCATAAAACTGGACGAAGCCCAGGCTGTCGTAAAAAAATAATCTTGCATAAAAATCTAATTCTGATCTTTTGTTTTGTTTAAAAATTGAAAATTAAAAATTAAAAATTTTTAATATATGTCTTCAAAAATTCTCTCGGCCGCCGTAGTCGGCCTGGATGCGGAATTGGTGGAGGTTGAAGCAGATATTTCTAATTTTCCCTTAGGCGCTTTTATTATTGTCGGTTTGCCGGACACGGCCGTGTCCGAATCGCGCGAACGGGTAAGGAGCGCCATAAAAAATTCCGGCTTTGATTTTCCCAAAAGAAAAGTAACGGTAAATTTGGCGCCGGCCGATTTAAGAAAGCAGGGTCCAAGCTACGATCTGCCCATCGCCATGAGTATTTTGGCCACCACCGGCAAAATCAATTGCCCTAATTTTGACAAGTTGCTGTTTGTCGGCGAATTGGCCTTGAACGGCGAGCTAAGGCCGGTCAACGGCCTATTGCCGATCGCCATTAAAGCCAAACAATGCGGCATTACGGCAATTTTCGCGCCGGCCGCCAACGCGCCCGAGGCCAAACTAGTTAAAGATATTGAAGTCATCCCAGTGAATAATCTGCCGGAATTAGTCAACCATCTGGAAGGAGTTCAAACCATACCTGGCGCGCTGGCCGCTGAATTCAATTTTTCCAATGCCAAAATTGATTTTGACATGGCGCATATCAAAGGTCAGGAGCACGTTAAGCGCGCCATGGAAATCGCGGCCGCTGGCGCTCATAACATGCTGATGAGCGGCCCGCCCGGCTCGGGGAAAACTTTAATCGCCCGCACCATGCCCTCAATTCTGCCCAACCTGTCCTTAAAAGAAGCTTTGGAAATCACCAAAATTTACAGCGTGGCCGGAGAACTGCCGCCGCAAACCGCCCTGATGACCTCGCGCCCTTTTAGATCGCCCCACCATACCGCTTCGGGCGTGGCCATGGTGGGCGGCGGCGCCTGGCCGCGTCCCGGGGAAATTTCCCTGGCCCACCGCGGCGTTTTATTTCTGGATGAATTCGCAGAATTTCCCCGCGCGGTGCTGGAAAATTTAAGGCAGCCTTTGGAAGACGGCGTCATTCATGTAAGCCGCGCCGCCAGCAATTTAAGCTTCCCGGCCAAATTCGTTTTAATCGCCGCCAGCAATCCCTGCCCTTGCGGCTATTTGGGTGACCAAGAAAAAAATTGTGTTTGCTCCAGCTCGCAAATCATGAATTATAAAAAGAAAATCTCCGGGCCGATTCTTGATCGCATTGATTTGCATATTGAAGTGCCGAGAGTTAAATTTGACAAACTATCGCTTGACTCTAACGGAGAAAGCTCGGCCAAGATTAAAGCGCGCGTAGAAAACGCCCGGCAAAAACAAATTGAACGTTTTAATGACCTGGATTTCATCACCAACTCAGAAATGTCTTCCGAGGCGGTTAAACGCTTCTGCCAAGTAGACAACGCTTCCACTAATCTGCTCCACCGCGCGGTTGACCAGATGCATTTATCGGCCCGCGGCTATTTTCGCGTTTTAAAATTAGCCCGCACTATCGCCGACCTGGCTAATCAGGAAAAAATCCTTGTCGCCCATATCGCCGAAGCCCTGCAATATCGGCCCAGAGTGGAATAAAACAATACACTTTTTTTGGGGTTGGATTTATGTTATAATATCAATAGCTGATTAATTTATAATTTTCAATTCTTCTTGTCATTGCGGGCTCCCGCTCGCCTCGCAAGCCAGCCCGCCAGCCAAGCAAGGCGAGGCGGCCAGGGCGAAGCGTTGCGGGCAGGTGACCCGCAATCCAGAGGAGCGAGGCACAAATATGTTATTTCATTAGCCTCGTTATCGCCACTACCTCCTGGATGGCGGCTCGGAGGCCGCCATGACAAAATAATATATGAAAACTAAAACAATAACCCTATCTCTCCTTTTTACCTTCCTTCTGACTTCCGGCTTTGGCTGTAAAATAGTCAATCAGCAAACCCAAGAAGCCATGAAGCCGATCACTCTTACTTATTGGCGAGTCTGGGATGGTTCGGATGATTTTGATGAGATTATCAAAGCCTATAAAAGCCTTCATCCCTTTATCACGATAGATTACCGAAAACTGCGCTATGAAGAATACGAGAAAGAACTATTGAACGCTCTGGCCGAAGACCGCGGGCCTGATATTTTTTCCGTCCATAATACCTGGATAAAAAAATACGCAAATAAAATCACACCCATGCCGGCAAACATCACTATGGCTTACCCGGTCACTAAAGGAACGATAAAGAAAGAGGTCATCACGGAGTTGAGAACCGCAAAAAGCTTAAGTCTGAAAGATATAAAAAATAATTTCATAGACGTGGTTTACGGCGATGTGGTCGGCTCGGTCCTGAACAAAGAAACTAATAAATACCAAGAAAAAGTGTACGGCCTGCCTTTATCAGTGGACACGCTGGCTATGTATTATAATAAAGATCTCTTCAACAACGCGGGCATTGCCCAGCC
>JAQTVB010000029.1 GCA_028707005.1 Patescibacteria group bacterium | reverse complement strand
GTGTCTACGGCCTGGAGTTTTATTTTCGCGTTGACGACGAAGCAAGCAATTTTTTAGGCGTAGCCAAAGTTGTTTACAATATCAAGGACATTTTCATTCTTGTTGACAGCGCCGTAAAATCATCGCTTAATGATGCCGACATGTCCGCTTTCGGATTGGCCAGAAAGACCGTGAGCGCCAGCCTGCTTACCAAGGACGGAAGATTAATTTATTCAACCAAGGCAGGCTTCGGCAACTTAAAGCCGGACCAGGATTTATTAAGCACGCAGAAAGGCAATTACTTAATAAGACTGGATGAAGGCGCGGAGGAGCTTTATAGCCACGCCCATTCGCGCGGCTATGGCGGCTTTAAAGGATTGGGCTGGCTCTTGGTTATGGAAAAAGAAACGCAAGAGGTTTTGGCGCCGCTAAAGTCGCTTTTGAACTGGCTGTGGATTGTTGTTTTGTTAACTTTTGGCCTAGTGATTATTGCGGCTTGGTGGCTATCGCGTTCTTTTAATAAGCCGATAAAAAAATTAATGAAATATGTAGAGCGGGTTGAGGCCGGTGATTTGAATATTAAAATCGCCGCGCTCGGCCGGGACGAAATCGGGCAACTGGCCAAATCTTTCGGCGAGATGGTGGCGGCGGTAAAAAATTCTCGCCGAGAAGTGGACAAAAAAGTGGCGGCGCAAACCATAGAAATCCGGCGCAAAGCCACAGCCTTGGCTGATCAGAAAACGGCGATTTTAAATGTTTTGGAAGACGCGGAAATGGAAAGAGACAAGGCTACGCAAGAGCGCGATAAAGTGAAAATCATTCTGCATAGCATCGGCGACGGCGTTTTCGTCATAGATAAAAACGAGCGCTTGATTATTTTTAATGAAATAGCGGAAAAAATTTCCGGTTTCAGCGCCGAAGAAGTTTTGGGCAAACGCTATGACGAAGTATTAAAGTTTATGCTTGAGCAAGACAGCAGAATCAATAGCGAGTTCATTAAAAAAGCCATGGCCACCGGCGAAATAGCAAGCATGTCCAACCATACCATGCTGGTTCGCCGAGACGGAATTAAGGTGCCGGTGGCGGACAGCGCCACGCCTTTTAAAGATAAAAATGGCCGGGTGGCCGGCTGCGTGGTGGTTTTCCGCGATGTTACCAGAGAGCGCGAGATTGATAAAATGAAATCAGAGTTCGTTTCCGTTGCTTCGCACCAGTTGCGCACGCCCCTAACCGGCATCAAGTGGTTCGCCGAATTGCTGTTAAAAAAGAAATTAAGCGCCGCCGCCAAAGATTATGTCAAGCAGATTTCCATCTCTAACGAAAGAATGGTGCGCCTGGTTGACGATTTATTAAACGTTTCACGCATTGAAACCGGCCGAAATTTTGACATTATTCTTAGAAACGCCGATATTGTGCCGATTATCAAGGGTACGATAAAAGAGCAGGCGCTAAACGCCGAAAGCAAGCAGATCTCGCTGGTTTGCGCGGCGGACGCCCCGCGCCAATTGATTTTACCGATTGACGAATTGAAAATTCGCCAAGTTTTCCAGAATCTCATCAGCAACGCCATTAAATATTCACAGGAAAAAACGACAGTAACCATCGGCTGCCGGCAAAAAAATAATCAGGCGGTGTTTTTCGTTAAAGATAACGGCATCGGCATCCCCCAGCGCCAGCAGAGCCAGGTATTCAGTAAATTTTTTCGCGCAGAAAATGTTTTAACCATGCATACGGAGGGAACCGGTCTGGGGCTTTACATAGTTAAGGCCATAGTGGAAGCGCACGGCGGTAAAGTCTGGTTTGAATCACCTGCCCGCCAGTCGCCTGGCGGCTCCGGCCGGATGGCGGGCGGGGCGGAAAACAAACCCGCCTCGCCCGGCGAGCGGGCGAGCCAAGGCGGGGGAACGACCTTTTTCGTTTCTTTGCCGGTTAAGCAGCTAATTCACTTAACTTAAATAATATGAAAAATCACAAAAGCAAAAAAGCGACGGGCCGGAAAAATGATTTGTCCAACGAGTTGTGGTCGACTACCTGGACATACGTTAAAACAGTGGTGGATACCGCTCGAGAGCCATTCTTAATTTTAGATAAAAATCTCCGGGTAGCGGCGGCCAACGAGACTTTCTATCAGCTTTTCAAGGTTTCCAGAAGCGAAACGGAGGATAAATATATTTACGATATCGGCAACAAACAATGGAACATACCGTCTTTGAAAAAACTATTGGAAGAGATTGTGCCCCGAGACACTTTTTTTAAAGATTTTGAAGTAGATCATGTTTTTCCGGTGGTCGGGAGAAAAATTATTTTGCTTAATGCCCGTCAGATTTTTGGAGCGCAGGATAGGGCGTTGCCGCAATTGATTCTTTTGGCCATGGAGGATACCACCATCAGGATATTGGCGGAAAGAAAAATGGAGGAATACACGCAGCGGCTGGAAGAGGCGGTTGAAAAACGCACCATCCAGCTTGAGGTTCGCGTAAGAGAGCTGGAGAAGATTACCAAGATAATCGCCGAACGAGAATCAAAAATCATAGAGTTAAGAAAACAAGTAAGCGAATTGAAGCAAAGATTAAAGAAATAGCCGCCGTGGGGCGATGAAAAATCATAATATGCCTGAATATGCCCAAGCAGAAGGCGAAAAAATTTAACAAACGCCAGCCGAGCGGTTTCGCCGGCAAAGATCTGGCCGGCGGCGAGCGCGATTTTTGTCAGCTGGTCCGCTGGCTGTTTGAAAATTCTCCGAGCGCTGTTTTTTTAGAGCGTTTGGATGGAAAAATCATTGATTGCAACCGAGCCGCTTGCAAGATGCTGGGATATAAAAGAGATGAATTGTTAAGCATGAACGCCGGAGAGATTGTTCCCAAAAAAGACGCTAAGGAAATTTTTCCCAAGCTGATAAAAAATTTGTTGAACAAAGGATCGGCGGCGGCGCAGTCTAAAAATATCAGAAAGGACGGAACCGTTTTTCCGGTGGAAGCCTTTTTTAAGTTAACGCGCCAAACAGGAGAGCCGATAGTCTTTTTAACCGTGCGCGACATTTCGCATCATAAAGAAGTTGAGAAGCAAATCAAGGCGGAAAAAGAAAGAATGGAGCTCTATTTGAATTTAGCCGGGGTAATGATGGTGGCCATTGATAAACAAGGGAAAATTACTTTAATTAATAAAAAGGGCAATGAAATTTTGGGATATAAAAAAAATTTTTTGCTGAAAAAAGATTGGTTCACGACTTGCCTGCCGGAAAAAAACCGGGAAGAAGTAAGGAGAGTTTTTAAAAAGTGCATGGCGGGCAAAGTAAAATCCGTCGAGCGTTATGTGAATCATGTGATGACCAAAAGCGGAGAAGAGAGATTGATCTCTTGGCACAATTCCGTGTTAAGGGATAAAGATAAAAAGATTATCGGCAGCCTAAGTTCCGGGGAAGATATCACCGAGCGGGCGAGAATAGGGGAAGACTTATCCCATATCAGAGTGCTATATACTTCGCTGGTGGAGAACAGCAACGACGGGGTGGTTGTTTTGCAGGACGGATTTGTCAAGTTTTTCAATAACCAAATGTTCAACATGGTCGGTTATACGGAAGTGGAGGCGTATAGCAAACCGTTCTTGAACTTTGTCGCCGACAAATATAAAAAAGCGGTCTATGAAAAATATAAAGCTAAAATTTCCGGCCAGAAAACGACTTCCAGATATGAAATAGAGTTGATAAAAAAAGACGGCAAATCATTGCCGGTGGAGATAAATTCGTCGCCGATATTTTTTGAAGGCCGGCCGGCCGTGATGTCCATTATCAGAGACATGACGAAAGCCAAAGAAATAGATAAAATGAAGTCGGAATTCGTTTCCGTGGCTTCGCATCAATTGCGCACGCCGTTAACCGGCATTAAATGGTTTAGCGAGCTTTTATTAAGAGATAAAGCAAGCGTTTTATCTAAAGAACAAAAAGATTATGCCAGTCAAATTTCCATCGGTGTTGCCAGAGCGATCAGCCTGGTGGATGATTTATTGGATGTTTCGCATATTGAAGCCGGCGAAAAATATAACGTAGTTTTAAAAACAATGGATTTATCTCCCGTTATCAAAGGAGTGGTGGAGGAGAAGGCCGTCGCGGCGCGAAATAAAGAGATCACCGTTGCATTGTCAAAGGAGTGCCTCAAAGAAACGTTGGTTAAAGCCGATAAAAATAAAATATTTCAGGCTTTCATGAATTTGCTTGATAATGCCGTTAAATATACGCCGCGCGGAGGTAAAATTACCATCGGCCGCGAAGAAACGGATGGGAGAATAATATATTTCGTAAAAGATAACGGCGTGGGAATACCGGCGCATCAGATTAATAGGGTGTTTGATAAATTTTTCCGCGCGGAAAACGTATTAACCTTGCACACGGATGGAACCGGTTTGGGCCTTTATATAGTTAAGGCGATTGTTGAAGCGCATAACGGCAAGGTTTGGTTTGAATCGCCCGCCCGCCAGTCGCCCGGCGAGCGTGCGAGTCGAGGCGGGGGAACGACATTTTTCGTTTCTTTGCCTTTGGCGGAGGCGAAAGAGGGTGAAGGAGCCAAGCCGCCGGTTTAACAATTTCGCTTATTTTTGGTAGAATAATCATGTCTGTTTCGCGGACGAAGGCGCGAACATAAAATTTTGCAATATGATGAAGAAAATAAACAAAAAAATTCTGGTTATTGAAGATGAGCCATCTTTGCTTAACGCGCTAAAAGATAAGCTTAAACAAGAAGGGCTGGAGATTTTAACGGCCAAAGACGGTCAGGAAGGTTGGCGCAAGGTTTGCCAAAAGCCGGATCTGGTTTTGCTGGATTTGATGCTGCCAAAAATGCCGGGCGAGCAAATTTTAAAATTGATGAACGAAAACGGGTTGATTAAAAAAATTCCCGTTATCATTCTTTCGGTCAAAGGCGATGAAGCCAATATGCAAAATTGCTTGAAGGTCTGGGGCGCTAAAGATTATTTAATAAAATCAAATTATACGTTGGAAGGCATAGTGAAGAAAATTAAAAAGCTATTAAAAATATAATTATGGCTAAACAAATGAAAAAAATTCTTATCGTTGAAGACGATAATATTTTGTCAAAAGCGATCAGAACCATTCTGGAGGAGGAAAAGTTCAAAATAATAGTGGCCGTTGACGGCGAAGAAGCGCTGGTTAAAGTCAAGGAATTCACGCCGGATTTAATTCTGCTTGATTTGATTCTGCCGAAGAAATCCGGCGAGGATGTTTTGGCTGAATTAAAGAAGAATGAAGAGACAAAAGACATTCCGGTTTTGGTAACCACGGTTAAGTCGGATCACGAGGCCGTTAGCCGCTGTATCGCGCTGGGAGCCAGAGGGTATCTTATCAAGGCGCATTATTCTTTGGAAGAAATCGTAAAAAAAGTGCAGGAGACTTTAAAGTAAAATAAGGCTTGATTGTTAGAGGCCGCTAGTCGTATGCGGCCCGCGCCGCAATCCGCGCTTGACAGATTAGGGCACTCCTGCTATACTTCTTTTGTAAGAGTTATTTTTCCTCTCCTTATGCTTTTAGCTTTAAGTGAAGGCAAAAATAAGAAAGTCGACTTACAATTTAATTAAGAGGGATAAAATCCCTAAAAGCATTAAGGAAAGTTATGAATAAAAAATTATACGTCGGTGGCTTGTCTTATTCAACCACCGAAGGCGGATTAAAGGATGCTTTCTCCCAGGCCGGTTCAGTGGTTTCAGCCATCATTATCATGGATAAGATGACTGGCCGCTCCAAGGGCTTTGGTTTCGTCGAAATGACGACCGAGGAAGAAGCCACCGCTGCCATTGAAATGTTCAATGGTAAAGAGTTGGACGGACGCACTGTTACTGTCAATGAGGCCAGGCCTCAAGAAGACAGGCCGAAGAGAAGTTTCGGCGGCGGCAGAAGTTTTGACCGCAATCAGGGCGGCAGCCGCGGTGGAAGCAATTGGTAAACCATTATCTTTTTACAGATAGCGAAAACGATCTCGAATTCTCGGGGTCGTTTTTGTTATTTGTAAACTGCCATTTTAGGAATTCTTCATACCCCCCTTGACTTCTTTTTTGCCCAGTGCTAACTTGATAACTATCGTGCCGTGTTAGTGTGTTCATCGTATAAGCGGTACGAGACAGTAGATCCGCCCGATGAAAAAAGTCGGTCAGCCTGGTCTCCTGAAGGTGCCCTAGCGTCGCCCCTGTGAAAAGGGGCATGCTCTCCGTGGCACTGAATAAGCCGCTTTTCTCAAGCGGCTGTTATACCTCCCTAATTACCCGAGGGTCTCGGGCCTTAACTGTGTCGTTTGGGTAGAGCAACTCTTTGCCCATGATGATCTTTACTGGCCTGTTGAGGGAGTACACACATTGGGCCGTGAACAAAAGCATCTGCAGTATGCAAAGCAAAAAAGGTGCCAAGTTCACGGCCCCTTTTTTATTTTGGCGATTAAATGTTATAATGATTTCATGCTGAATAAAATTACAAAATTAATCAAACTGGATAAGCCCTTAGTGATTTTTGACCTGGAAACCACCGGGCTGTCGGTTGTGATGGATAGGATGGTGGAAATTGCTTATGTTAAAATCATGCCGGATGGTAAAATTTTAAAAGGCGACCTGTTGATTAATCCGGAGATGAGCATTCCTCAAGAAGCCGTGGCGGTTCATGGCATCAGCGATGACAAGGTTAAGAATCAGCCGACTTTTAAAGCCAAAGCCGAGGAACTCTGGGAAATATTCAAAGATTCGTATTACAGCGGCTTTAATGTTTTAAGCTACGATCTGCCGCTACTCAAGCGGGAGTTTTTAAGAGCCGGCCTGGATTTTGATTATGCGCAGGCGCGAGTGATTGACGCGAAAATAATTTATCATTTCATGGAGCCGCGGACATTGTCGGCGGCCTACAAATTTTATTGCCAAAAAGAGCACGCGGACGCGCATAACGCCTTAGCCGACGTGGAGGTGACGGCGGAAATTTTACAGAGCCAGCTGAAAAAGTACGAGCAAATCCGGGATTGGGATTTTCTTTATAAGATCCATCATGCCGATAGCGAGCGTTTCGTTGATAATGAGCGCAAGTTTTATTGGCGCGGCGGCCAGGCCCATTTTGCTTTTTCCAAGCATCGCGACCGGGCGCTCGGCGAGGTGGTTAAAACCGATCCGGGATTTTTACAGTGGATTTTAGAAGCGGACTTTTCCGAGGAAACCAAAGAAATCGTGAGAAAGGCGCTGGACGGCGAGTTGCCCAAGAAAGTGGAAAACACAAATTAACGCGGTTTTTAACAGATTGACGCAAATTAGGGCCACTTGCGGCCGTAAAATAAGTTGTGCTATAATAAAAATATAATTCTTTAAGCAATAATTTAACACTGCGGCCTCTGCCGCAGGGTAATTTACAAAATTTTATGTCAAGGAGGGGGCTTTTATTAATCATGCCATTTTTGTTGTCGGCATGGTTTTTTGTTGGGTTGAACGCGGCGCGGGCGGCGAATCTGCCGATTGAAATAGATACGATTTGGACTAAAGCGCAGAGCCCGATTATCGCGAGCGGTACCATTTCAGTAAAATCCGGCGTTAAATTAACCATTGAGCCGGGAGTGATAATCAAGCTGGCGGAAAATAATACAATCATTGTTATGGGCGAATTAGATATTAAAGGTAGCGCGGCCGAACCGGTTATAATAACTTCTTTTAAAGATGATAGTGCGGGCGGAGATACTAATCATGATGGCGTGGCTACTAAGCCGGCGCCAGGCGATTGGTATGGCATATTGGCGAATACTGCTGGCGCGAAAATTAAAATTGATTATGCGAGAATAAGCTATGGCGGAGCCTATTATGGCAATCAAGTATATTTTTTGGCGGCTCATCAGACGGCTGAATTTAGCATTAGCCACAGTAATATTATTAATAATGAGGGCTATATTATGCTCGGCCAGTCCGCGGTTATAAAAATAAATTACTCCAATATTTACAATCCAGATTTTTGCCTTAGCCGCGACCCGTTTGGCATGGGGATAGAGATGACTTATTGCGGCGGACCGATAGTAATTCATAACATCGCGTCGTTGTTTGACGCGGCTAATAATTACTGGGGGCATGAGGCCGGACCGACTTTATATGAACAAACACACTCGCCCGAAGACATTAAGGGCACGCTGATTTCCAATAACATAACTTATCAGCCGTTTTTAACCGCGGCTTGGCTCCCCGGAGCGGAACCGGTCGAGCCGGATCCGGTGATTTTAGTGCCCGGGATTATGGGGAGTTGGAATGTTTCTGGCCGGTGGCAGTTGGATCCGATTTTGCATACTTATGACAATCTATGGCAGGCGCTAAAGTTAGCCGGGTATGAAGAGGATAAGACTTTGTTTGCGTTTCCGTACGAATGGCGCCAGGATAATACCTTAACCGCTTATCAATTAAAACAGAAAATTGATGAAGTAAAAAGCATTTGTAATTGCGATAAAGTTGACATTGTGGCTCATAGCATGGGTGGATTAGTGGCGCGGGCTTACGCGGAAAGCGATTATTATAATAATGATATTGATCAGTTAGTATTTTTAGGCACGCCGCATCAGGGGTCGCCGAAGAGTTTTTATACGTGGGAAGCTGGAGAAGGTTTTGATGCTCCTCTTGAAAAAATAGTAAAATTATATTTTTCTCAAGAAGCCCATGCTATGGGGTATTCGTCTTTATTTGATTATATTCAAAATTATGTAAAATCGGTTGAACAATTATTGCCGGATTATGCCTATTTGCAGAATTCAGGGGAAACAGGTTTTAGAATTTACAATAAAAATGATTACCCAAACAATTATCCATATAATACATTTTTAGAGAATATTAATTCGGCGGATAGAATAAATCAGCTTGCCAGCAGCAGCATAAAAATAATGAATTTTGTCGGCGATACTGGCGACAATACTATTAATGTTATTAAAGTAAGCTTTGGCGAGCCATATTGGCCAATGTGGAAACATGGTTATGCTGAAGAATCAATCAGATTGGCTGGCGACGGCACGGTGCCGGAAATTAGTTCGTCTTTATTCATTCCGACCAAGGTTGATGGCGCAGACCATATGGGTTTGCCCACTAAAGCGCAAAAGCAGGCGATAGAATATTTAACCGGCAATTTGCCAACCCTAGAAATAGCTGATGCTAAAGAACCGGAAAAAATAATGATGGTTAGAATTTTTTCACCGGCCGATTTTATCATAACCGCGCCGGATGGCAAGAAATTAGGCAAAGATTTTTTAAGCGGCCAAGCGGTTAACGAAATAGCCGGCGCTTTTTATTCTGGCTTTGACTCTGGCGCTGAATTCGCGGTTATTCCAGATCCGCTGGATGGCGAGTATAAAGTTGAGCTAAAAGGAACCGAGCAGGGAGAATATAAATTAAGCGCAAGTTTAATTGATGACGAAAAAGAAATTGATCAGGAGTTTAGCGGCAGTATTTCGGCAGACATGCAAAGAGATTTTAATATAACTTATTCGGCGCAAGCGGAAGACCCTTTAGGCGAATTGGAGCCGATTGATAATGCGCCGCCGATAATTACAATATCTGAACCAGTGGAAAATGAAAAATATTTGCATAGCGATAATTTAGTTGTAGATTATCTGGCGGTTGATGATTTTTCCGGCATTGCCGCAACTGCCATAATGATTGATAGCCAGATCCTAGCTACCACAACAATCAATTTGTTTGACTACACCCTGGGCCAGCACAATTTAATTATTCAAGCCGTTGATAAGGCCGGCAATCAGGCGCAGGCGCAAGTTAATTTTGAGATTATCGCCAGCATTGACAGCACAATTAGCGATATTGAGAAAATACGCGAACTCGGCTGGTTAAAAGGCGGATTATATCGGCCAATTTTAATTAATGCCTTTAAATTGCTGGACATTGAGGCCAAATATTTTGATAAAGAGCAGGATTTAATTGAAAAGCTGATTAAAAAAACGCAGGACGACAGTAAGCTAACAGACGAACAAAAGCAGAAATTAATTGAGCAGTATAATAAAAGGCTGGATAAATTAAAGGAAAATCGGGCCAAAGCCATTGATCATAGTTTGGGTTTAATAGAAAAATTGTTGAACACGGCTAAAAAGCAAAACCAGCTAAATCAGGCCGGATATGATATAATAATAAGTAACATTAATTATTTAAGAGAAAATTTATGAACCAAAAATTAAAAAACGCCTTGGTTATTTTATCGGTCTATATTGGCTCTGTCATTTTGGCGTTGATATTAGCTCCTCTGGGTGGTATCTTACATAATTCTTTTTGGCCGTCTCAAGGATGTTGGTTTTGGAGCCCATGCGACCGAGGAAGTAGCGTAGAAGGATTTATTTATTTTTATATTTTCTTGTTAGCTGTTTCCGCCTTTTCGTTGCTAAAACAAAAAACCGCTTGGATAGTTTATATAATTGGTACAATATTATTTTGGGTTGGCAGCATTATAATTATTGCAACGGAGAATTTAAAGTATATGAGGAATGAAGATATCGGCAGTTTAGTTATAATGATTTGTATGTTTGTAATCGGTTGGCTTTTAGCCCAAGGCGGGTTATTGGTTTATAAAAGAATGAGAAAATAGTAAATACAGCAAACAAAAAGCACCGTTGAGGAGGGACGGTGTTTTTTTTATTCTTGTGCATAACTTTTTAAAAATGGCTTTAGTTAGCCATTTTATTTTTATTTGACATGACTATTTGGTCATAATATAATAATAGTATGGAAAATACACTTACGAAAAAACAGAAAAATGTTTTAGAACTGATCTATAATTTTTTAAAGGATTCGGGCTTTCCTCCGTCCTTGGCCGACTTGAAGATGGAATTGGGCGTGTCGTCAAATCAGGCGGTTTTGAATTATCTGGTGATTTTAGAAAAAAATGGTTATCTTAAGCGTGAAGAAGGTCTGGCGCGCGGTATTAGGATATTATCAAAAGGCTTTAAGGTTTTAAATGTTGAGCAGATTGCTCCGGTTGTGGGCGACAGCTCTTGCGGGCATTTTGTGGAGGCGATTAGCGAAGTAGGCAAGTGGATAAGTCTTCCCGGCACGGTTTGGAAAGATGACGTGACCGAATCGGAAGAAAAAACCTATATTATACAAGTGCATGGGGATAGTATGATAAACGCCGGTATTTTTGACGGCGATATGCTGTTAATTAAGCAATCCCGAGAATATAAAAACGGCGATATCGTGGTGGCGCGCGGCGATGATGGCACAACGGTTAAAAGGTTTGTTTATGAAGATAAAAAGGTTTTTCTAAAACCAGAAAATCCCTCCTATAAAAACATTCCCTTCTACGAAGATTTATTTTTAGACGGCAAAGTAATTGCTAATTTAACTACTTTAAAAAGATTATATGGAGCAAAAAATAACTAGCGCGGTGTTGAATAAAATTTTTCGCGACTCGTCGGCGCAGTACGGCCTCAAAGAATTCGCGGACATAAAACCGTAGCATATGATAAAACCGTATTACGAAAAATCAGGCTTTAAACTTTATCAGGCGAATTGTTTGGATATTCTCGCTAAACTCCCAGAGAATTCCATTGACATGATCTTTGCCGATCCGCCCTATTTTCTTTCCAATGGAGGCTTCACCTGCGAAAACGGAAGAATGGTTAGTGTTGATAAAGGAAAATGGGATGTAACAAACGGGCTAAAAAAGGATTTTCAATTTCATTTAGACTGGACTAAGGCTTGCCATAGAGTCTTGAAGCCAGGCGGGACAATTTGGATCAGCGGAACATATCATTCAATCTATCAATGCGGATTTGCCCTACAGGTAAATAAATTTCACATACTTAATGATGTCGCCTGGTTTAAACCAAACGCTTCGCCGAATTTAAGCTGCCGTTTTTTTACCGCTAGCCATGAAACTTTAATTTGGGCGAGAAAAGATAAAAATGGTAAGCACAAATTTAATTATGGCCTCATGAAGAATGGCAATTGGCCAGACGATTTCATAAAAAAGCCCGGGCTGCAAATGAGAAGTGTTTGGGCAATTTATCCTCCAAGAAACGGTGAAAAAAAATTCGGCAAGCACCCAACGCAAAAACCGATTGATTTATTAGTTAGGATTATTTTGTCTAGCACAGACAAGGGCGATCTAATTGTTGATCCATTCACAGGCTCGTCCACGACCGGCCTGGCCGCTTTTTTAAACGGCCGTAAATTTATCGGCATTGATTTAGAAAAAAAGTATTTAGACTTATCTATAAAAAGATTGAAAGATTTAGAAAAAAATGAAAAAAAGTAAAACAACAACTAAAATTCCTGCCTATATTTCGTCTTGGACTGATAAATATTTTCACCAGTCTGCTTATGACATCCCTTTAAAATTTCCTAGCGAAAGAATAATAAAATTTTTTTCCATATTTAAACCGAATAATCCAGTGAAGCTTTATAGGGGCATAAATCAATATAATAAAAAAACTAAACATATAGTTAGCTGGACTTATAAGAGGGAAATTGCCTCTAATTATATAGAGGAAGGAGGTGATGTTGTTGAGAGAATTTTCCATCCAAAAGAAATATTGTTAGACACAACGATTTTAACAAGAATGCAAAAGATATTATTAGGATATGATTATAAGGTTGATGACAGAGAAGTATTAGTAATAACAAAATAATTTTAATAATATGGCGAACAGCACTTCATGGAAGAAAATTTTTGACGATTATAAAATTTTAGAACACGATTTCAGTAAATTACCATTTGCACTATCGGCGGCACAAATTAAAAAATCCTGCCAGAGATTTAGAGAAACAGGAGAAAAAGAAGTCCGAATTTTATGTAAACAAGATTGCCGAGAAGATCGGCCGGATATTTTTGCTAAACATAATCTTTTTTTACTCCCAGTGAAAAATGGCTTCTATAATATTATTAAAGGCGAGGGTTATGTGGACATCCCAAAAATTAAAAAAGAAGTTATTTTCTATACTTCAAAACTTGATTTTATGCCTGATACGACAAAAATCGGTGATTCGGAGATGCAACATCTGGACTATGCTTACGCCGCAAGTTTAATCAGAACATTTATAGATGACCCCTCGCTTATATTAACGATTAGAGGAAGAAAGTATACTCCAGATTTTGAATTTTTTGTAGGAAAACAGTTAATTAAAGTATCAAGCGTGCAAACTGAAGTTGACGCAGGTTACGAAGGGAAGAGTCAGGTGGTGCTTGTTGAAGCGAAAAATTTTAACGCAACCGATGTAATCATACGCCAGCTTTATTATCCGTTTAGACAATGGCAAGAAAGAACAAAGAAAAAAGTTGTTACTCTTTTCTTCGACAAGAATCATGGTGAAAATGTTTATTCGATTTGGCAGTTTGAATTTAAAGATCCGAGAAATTATAACAGCATACAATTGGTGAGGTCGGGAAAATTTAAAATTTTAGAAAAAAGTATAAGATAGTGTTAAAATAATAAAATTAAAACCCTATGTTTTTTAACACCCCGGGCAAACCAACTAATTTAAAAAAAGCCGTATATTTGGCGGCCAGCGTAATTTTGGGGCTGTTATTAGGCTTGATCGCCCATGCGGCAATTGAAATGAAATATTTGGCTCTGGCCGATAGCCGGGGTTGGGCTGTGAATTTTTATTATGGCTGCGCTTTACCAATTTGGCTGCAAATCTTAATTTGGTTGGCCGGGGTTGTCGGCGGCTACTTTTTAGGTAGTTGGTGGTGGCGCAAGCTCTATGTCGAAAGAGTTTGGGAGAAAAAATAAAATTTTTATGAAAATTAATTGGCTGGATAAATTGATTATTAAAATATGGCCCAAGCTGGGAATGCGGCGAATGGCTAAAGGCCTGGAAATTAAGAATGTAGTTTTTGATAAGTTGCAGGAGGTTTTTAGCCAAACAGAAAGAATTGACTTTTTTCCCTACACCGGTAATGAAAGAGGTTTTATTTTGGTGCTGGATTTAGAGACCGCTTTATTTTTTAACCAGGACGGCGACCATTTTATATACGACGGATTTGAAATGGGAAAATATAATAAAGGCAAGGTAACGATTTTTGACGATTTGAAGAAAGAAGATGTGAGCCCTTATCCTGATTAAATAGTTTTTCCCAAAAGGTAATCCACCAGTTCTACTGGTGAGACTTGCAAAGGTTCTACCGTTCCGTCAACCACAAAAAAAGACAAAGTGTTGTATAATGAAAACGGCTTGATGAGTGGCCG
>JAQTVB010000004.1 GCA_028707005.1 Patescibacteria group bacterium | reverse complement strand
TCAATTTTAACATTAACAAATTTACCAATTAAATTCGTAATTTTTAATTCGTAATTTTTAATTCTTACGTCTTTCCCGGTTGCGGTTTTCCCAAACCACTCCCCCGCCTTAATGCGCTTTTCTACCAAGACTCTAACTGTTTTACCAAGATATTTTTTATTATTGGCCAGCGCTGTCCGGCGTAAAATTTTATCCAACTTATCTTTCCTGTTTCTCTTTTCCACGCGCGCGACGTTGTCAGCCAGCTTATACGCCGCCGTGCCCGGCCTGGGGCTATATTCGGAGATATAGGCCATGTCAAATTTAATTGTTCTGAATAATTTTAACGAATTATCAAATTGCTGTTTGGTTTCGCCCGGAAAACCCACGATTAAATCGGTAGTAATGGAAACAGGCGGTTGCCAGATTTTAAACTCTGAATTTTTTTGGTCATTGGTTACCTGCCTGCCGGCAAGGCAGGCTGGGATTTGGTCATTCAAACTATGTCTTATCTTCTTAACAAGCTTTATATAATTGTCCGCGGTATATCCTCTATTCATTCTCTTAAGTACTTCATTATCTCCGGCTTGAACTGGCAAATATACCTGCGGACAAATTTTTTCGCCTTGCGCCATGGTCTTAATAAGCTTGTCGGACATATCTTTAGGATGGCTGGTTAAAAATCTGATCCAAAAATCCCCCTTGATGCCGTTCACCATTCTCAGTAGATCGGCGAAATCAATCTGCTTGTTTTTTGAATTTATTTGGTCATTGGGATTTGGGATTTGGGATTTGTAACTATTGACATTTTGCGCAATTAAAATTATCTCCTTGTATCCCCTTTTCACCAAATTTTTTATCTCAGCCAAAATTTCTTTAGCCGGCCGATAAACTTCCCGGCCGCGCGCGTAAGGCACGACGCAATAGGAGCAAAAATTATCACAGCCATTGCCAATCGGCACAAAAGCGGAAAATTTAGACTCGTACAATGGTCTTATGTTTAAATAGTTACTATTATCACTGCCAATATTTTTCTTCGGCATTTCATTCGTAATTCGTAATTGATAATTCGTAATTGCATTTATCGTCAGCCACTCATCCACATACTTCTCTAGTCTTCTCTTCACATCTTTTCTCTCCGCCAGACAGCCGGTCACAATAACTTTTGCCCCAGGATGCTCTTTTTTTATTTTTGGAATCAAGCCATAAATCCGATTTTCCGCCGACTGCCTGACGCCGCAAGTATTGACTATAACTAAATCAGACTGATATTTATTATCAGTCCGTTTATAACCCTGTTTTTCCAGCACGCCAGCCAGCCGTTCGCTATCCGCATAGTTCATCTGGCAACCGATGGTTATAATGTGATACGTCTTGCTTGGCATAATTCTTAGTTCATCCTTGTCCGCCGAAGCCTTGGCATAGGCGGATGGCAGCCAAAAGTGATAACATGATACGTAAACATATAAAAAACTGTCATTGCGAGGATCCGCCAGCTGGCGGAGACGAAGCAATCTCTGGTTAGAAACGCTTTACATGTCTAGAGCTAAATCTCTCCATGAGGGATTTAATGCGATTTATTGGTGTTTATGTATACAAAATAGTATTTCTCATAAATCATATTCGTTCTGACTTACCAGAGATTGCCGCGTCGTCGCTAACGCTCCTCCTCGCAATGACAAAAAATAAATACTATATTCCCATTTCTCTTAGCATCTCTTTCTGCTTTCTATTTAATCCGGTCGGAGTTTTAACAATCACTTCCACTAAATGATCGCCTCTTGAACTGCTACGCAGATGCGGCACGCCCTTGCCTTTTAGCCTGATCACCCGCCCCGATTGCGTTCCTTCGGGAATTTTTAATTCCACGCGGCCGTCCACGGTTTCCACGTCCGCTTTGCCGCCCAAGGCCGCCAGCGTAATATTGATTTCGGCTTTGGATAAAATGTCAAAATCATTTCTGGTGAATCTTTTATCCGGAGCGACCCTGGCTTTTATATATAAATCACCATTTTGACCGCCTTTGACGGCGGCTTCGCCCTGGCCGGCGAACCTTACGGATTCGCCATTATCAATGCCGGCCGGAATTTTAATTTTTAAATTGGCAATTTCATTAACCACGCCGGCGCCTTTGCATTGCCGGCATTTCTCTTTGATGATCCGGCCTGCGCCATGGCAGGCGGCGCAGGTGGCTTGAACCTGCACATTGCCTAAGATAGTCCGCTGCACTTTAATCACTCGGCCGGTGCCGCGGCAGGTCGGACAGGTTTCTTCGCCCGCGCCCGGTTCGGCGCCGGATCCCCGGCATCTTGAACAACTGATATTTTTTCTTAAGCTGATTTCCCGCTCTACGCCGAAAACCGCTTCTTTAAAGTCTAAATTCAATACCACTTCAATATCCCGGCCGCGGCTAGCGCGGCGTCCGCGCCTGCTGCCGCCATCGCCAAAGCCGAAGATGTCGCCAAAGCCGCCGAAAATATCGCCCAGGTCGTCCATGTTGATATTAAAGCCCTGGCCGCCATCAAAGCCGGAGAAACCGGAGAAACCGCCACCGCCTTGGCTTCTGGCCTGCTCAAAAGTTTGGCCGTATTGGTCATACTGCGAACGTTTCGTTTGGTCGCTTAAAACCTGATAAGCCTCGTTCAGCTCCTTGAATTTGGCTTCGTCGCCGCCCTTTTTATCAGGATGATAAACATGCGCCTTCTCGCGAAAAGCCTTTTTGATTTCCTCCTGGCTGGCGCCCTTATTGACGCCGAGTATATTGTAATAATCTTTGGACATAAAAAATTAATCAATTGACAAACCTATTTTTAAGTTTTAAATTGTAATTATAACCGCCATAAAGGAGGGTAAAATATGAAAAACATCACTTTAACTGCTCTTTTGATTGTCCTTTTCTTCATCCCCGTCTGTTTCGCTTTAAGCTGCAACATCGTAGTGTTACTCATCTGGAGCCTTTTAATGATCTTAAAGGAAGTTCTTCACTTCCTGCTACTTCCAGGGACTTTAAACAGTCAGAACTTTCGCCTGCTGCGCGAACTCCATCGCTACCGCGAACCAATCATCCACATCATACACCATGATTGTCATGCAGATTGGGATCTTTCCCGTCATAACCGGGGCTGTACCGACCGAACTTGCCCAATCTTGCGAATGGAGGCGTTTAACCGCACTTTAGCAGCCTGTCGATCAGCCGGCGTAAAGCGCTGGAGAATCTGGCTGGCCACAGCCTAACTTCCTGGAGGGAAAAATCATCAAACTCTGCACAAACAAAGTTGCCCGTGCAGAGCTTTTTTTATATTACACAATTTTATTTCTTCTCCGTGAACTCCCCTTCAATCGGGCCTTCATCCTTTTTCTTTTCTCCAGTTCCCGCGCCAGGTTGTTCGCCTGTGCCTTGCGCAGGTCCAGTCCCCGCGCCTGCCTGTCCGCCTTGGGCGGACTGTGCCGATTGATACATGGCCGCGCCAATTTTTTGCGCGGCCGCGCTCAACTCTTCCATCTTTTTCTTGATATCATCAAATTTATCCGTGTCTTTCACCTGCTTCAGCTCCGCCACTTTCGCTTCCAATTCTTTTTTGTCCTCCGGCTTAACTTTGTCGCCGGCTTCTTTTAACATCTTTTCCGTCTGGAAAACCGCGGCATCGGCCTGATTTTTTATGTCTACTTGTTCTTTTTTCTTCTTATCCTCCTCGGCATGCAGTTCGGCTTCTTTTCTCATTTTTTCCACTTCCTCTTTAGATAAGCCGGAAGACGCCGTAATGGTGATTTTCTGCTCTCTGTTGGTTGCTTTATCTTTAGCTTTAACATTTAAAATGCCGTTGGCATCAATGTCGAATGACACTTCCACCTGCGGAATGCCGCGCGGCGCGGTCGGGATGCCGTCCAAAATGAAGCGGCCTAAAGTTTTATTGTCGCCGGCCATGGGGCGCTCGCCCTGAAGAACATGGATTTCCACGCTGGTTTGGCCGTCAGCCGCGGTGGAAAAGACCTGGGACTTGGAAGTCGGGATAGTGGTATTGCGTTCAATTAACGGCGTCATAACGCCGCCCAAGGTTTCAATGCCCAGTGTTAAAGGAGTCACATCTAACAACAAGACATCCTTAACATCGCCCTGGAGCACGCCAGCCTGCACGGCCGCGCCCACGGCGACCACTTCGTCCGGGTTAACGGTTAAATTCGGCTCTTTGCCGAAAAATTCTTTGACGGTCTTAAGCACCAAAGGCATGCGGGTCATGCCGCCGACCATGAGCACTTCCTCAATGTCTTTAACATCCAGGCCGGCGTCTTTGAGAGCGGCCTTTACCGGCGCGATGGTCTTAGCCACTAAGTCACCGGTAAGCTCTTCCAGCTTGGCGCGGCTCATTTTCATGACTAAGTGGAGCGGCCGGCCCGAAGGGTCAACCGTAATGAACGGCTGATTGATTTCCGTTTCCGCCATGGTGGATAATTCAATTTTGGCTTTCTCGGCCGCTTCCTTGATTCTTTGCAGAGCCAGCGGGTCGCGCGATAAATCGGCGCCCTGATCTTTCTTGAATTGTTCTATAATCCAAGCGATAATTCTTTGGTCAAAATCGTCGCCGCCCAGATGGGTGTCGCCGTTGGTGGATTTAACTTCCACTGTGTCCGAGCTCACATCCAGAATGGAAATATCAAAAGTGCCGCCACCCAAGTCATAGACCGCGATTTGCTGGCCCTTTTTCTTTTCAAAACCATAAGCCAGCGCCGCGGCCGTGGGCTCGTTGATAATGCGCTTGACGTCCAGCCCGGCGATCCTGCCCGCGTCCTTGGTCGCCTGTCTTTGCGAGTCGTTAAAGTAAGCCGGCACGGTAATGATGGCTTCGGTAATTTTTTCGCCCAGCTTGGCTTCGGCGTCGGCTTTTAACTTGGCCAAAATCATGGCCGAAACTTCCTGCGGCGTATAATCTTTACCCGCGATTTTCACTTTCACGCCGCCATTATCTTTTAAAATTTTATAGGGCATGACTTTTAAATCGCGCTGAACTTCTTCATCTTCATAAGCTCGACCGATTAAACGCTTAATGGAATAAATCGTGTTCTCCGGGTTGGTGACGGCCTGACGTTTGGCCGACTGGCCCACTAGCCGTTCGCCGTTTTTCGTGATCGCCACGATAGACGGCGTGGTTCTCATGCCTTCAATATTTTCAATAATTTTCGGCTGTCCGCCTTCAATAATGGCCATGGCGCTGTTGGTAGTGCCAAGATCGATACCTAGTATTTTACTCATAGTTTTTACTTTAATATTATTTATTAATTAGTTAAAAATTATTTTATTTGTTGTCATTCCCGCGAAAGCGGGAATCCAGGAGCGCTTGGCAAGGACGGGTTTAATTATTTAAATTTATTAAAAATCGCAAGAACTTGATAATATTTTCTTTTAACCTTTGACTTGTCTATATCGTTAAATTCACCAATAACCTTCAAGGCCTCTTCTATCGATTGTTTTACACTTTCTTTTTTTTCTTCCGTAATATCAATTTTTAAAAAACCTAATATTGCATCAACTTTTATATTTGCTTTTCTCTCATCGGTTTTATTAAAATTTTTTAAAATTCCAAAAATTTTCTTAATCTTTATATAATAGTACTCATCATCTGTTAATTCTTTCCTTGGAATCTTGTTAATATCTAAATCATATTTTTTTAATACCTCGATAATTTCCTGTAAACATTCACTCGCTTTAGTATTGTCCATATTGATTTTATATTTTAATTATCTCTTTTTTTAATTTGTTCTCTTTTCTCTTCTGGCAAAAAATTGTAAAGTTTTTCTACTTCTTTGGGTTCACTTACCATTTTTTCTGCAATAAAATTAATCAATTTAAATAATTTATTTGCGATTTCTTGATTATCTCTTAAATCTATTACTCCAGGGTGCACGGATTCATTTCCAGTAACCCTCACCACATCCAGGGCTTGTTGTATTTTCACCGGTAGTCCCTTTTTAACTAAATTTGCGATATCTTCATTTATATTTTTACCTTTCTCCCCTAATTGTACGCATAATTTTTGCAATGCTAATCTTAATATTGCGGCAGCCCCTCTTGCAGATTTCTGTAAAATACTCGCGGCTTCGTTATAATCATCTTTAATATCATCACTTAAATCAATGTTCGGAGACTCAACACTTATAATCTCTGGATAAATCATTTTTCCATTTCGCCATAAAGAATATTTTCCACAATGTCTGCATATACTAATCCTTAATTCATCTAACTCTTTATAACCGTCCAAGTAGTATACTAAGTCATACCAACCTTGGTTAGAATACGCCAAACAATGAGGACAATTAAACGAAGTTAATTCAAACTCAGGTTCTGTGAAAGGAATCATATATTTAATATAAATTATTATCTAATCCGCGTCCGAGCAGTAAAAACGTTTCTACTGCTCCCCCCTGGATTGCGGGTCACCGCGCCCGCTACGCTTCGCCCTGGCCGCCTCGCCTTGCTTGGCTGGCGGGCTGGCTGGCGATGCGGGCGGGAGCCCGCAATGACAATAAGGAAGCTGGATTCCCGCCTGCGCGGGAATGACAAACTAGAATTGTCATTGCGAGGAGCGTAGCGACGAAGCAATCTCTGGTTAGAAACGCTTTACAAATTTAATGCCAAAACTCTTTAAGCAAAATTTAACATATTAATTTCGGCATTTTCTTTTTCTTGTCTTTCTTTCTTACCGGAGATTGCCGCGTCGCCGCGAGTACGCGGCTCCTCGCAATGACAATACGAAAATTAATTCCTAATTCGTAATTCCTAATTTTTAATTTTTAATTATTTCTTGGCAGTTTTAATCTTAATCGTCTTCGGTTTGCCTTCCGCCGCTTTCGGCACGGAAATTTTCAATATGCCGTTGACCGCTTCCGCGCTGGCCTTTTCGCCGATTACATGCGTGGGTAGCGGCACGCTCCGGTAAAAACTGCCGCGCCTGATTTCTTGGCGGTAATAATTTTTATCGTCCACTTCGCTTTTCTTTTCGTTTTCACCCTTAATGATTAAAACGTCGTTTTCAATGGAAATATCAACCTTTTCCGGGTCAATGCCGGCCAATTGCGTTTCCACGTAGACTTTATCTTTATCTTGATAAACGTCCACGGCCGGCACCAAGCCGGTAAAGCCGCCTCGGGCCGGAATGTAATCATTAAACATTTTATCCATATCCTCGAACGGTTCAAGGAATGGCGTCCATTTTATAATTGGCATATACTTTTCCTTTTTTGTCATCTTGAGCGAAGCGAAAGATCTATAATACGTCGCAACAAAACAAAACGCTTTTATTATCTGCCCGTGTATTATAGATCCTTCAGCCTGCGGCTTCAGGATGACAAAGTTAAATTTATTATTACTTAAAAATTAAAAATGCAAAATGTTTTAATTAATAATTTTAAATTTTACATTGTCATTTTCCATTTTGATTTTTTAACTTTTCATTTTATACACTACGACTTTCGCCGCCTCTATCACTTTGCCATTCAGCTTATAGCCGGCTTTCATTTGGCTCGCCACCAGGCCGTCCAGTTTTTCATCGTCGGTCTCTTCATTTTTGATCGCTTCCATGGAAGTATGATCAAACTTTTCGCCAATGGTTTTAATTTCCATCACGCCGATTTTTTCCAGAACATCCTTGAATTGCTTGACCACATGCTTCACGCCGGTAAGCCATTCATCAGCGGCTTCACCATGATGATGTTCTATGGCCATTTTCAAATGATCATAAACCGGCAAAATTTCTTTCAGCATTATTTCGTTAGCGTAAATCGCGAATTCCATTTTTTCTTTGGCCGTCTGCTTTAATAGATTCTGGTAATCGGCCAAAGCGCGCTTATATAAGCCTGCATAATCATTTTTTCTATTTTCCATGAACTTCTCCATGCTGATTTTCGTATAGGGGTTTAATTTTAATTCTTTTAGGGCCTGCTCCGGTTTGATCCATTGGTATTCTTCCATTTCTCGATTTTTTTCGGCCAGCTCGCCGCCAGCCAAATGAGCGCTATAATCCAAAAAAACAAAATGAGCTTTTCTGGCAAATTCTTTAGGGTAAACGCAGTCCTGCAAATCATTTAATTTTAAATTATCAACTTCCAGCCCGGTTTCTTCCCTGATTTCCCTCTTTAAAGCGTCAACGCAACTTTCGCCCGGTTCCACGTGTCCGCCGGGAATCTGCCAATACTCTCCCCACTTGGAGCTTTTGGTTAAAAAAATCTCTCCCTGGTCATTGTAAATTACGGCCGCCACTACGGTTTCCGGATATTTTTTGTCTTCCACCATAAAATATTTGTGTTAATCAGTTTAAAATATGTGTTAAATTCGTGTCTTCTTAATTTGTGTTAATTTGTGCATGAATAAACTTTACCAAAGCCAGATTTTTTTCATAATTCATTCTCATGGGCCCCAAGATTCCCACCAGGCCGGTTTCATCGCCCAGGCGGTATTTGCTTAACACCGCGCTGCAATAAACGCCGAAGGGATTTTTTGATCCCAGCATGATTTGCGGCCCGAATTTTAAATCATTAAAAATGCCGCCGATTACTTCATCCAGCCGATCAATCAAAGCGGAAATATCATAGACCATATCGGCTCCCGAAAACTCCGGCTGATGCAGTAGATTGGAAATGCCGGTGTAATAAAGGTTGTGGCGGTGAAAAGCCCAGAAAATCGCGTTGCCGGAAATCTTGGCCATCATCTTGGCCGCTTGCTTAAAATTCATTTCTTCTTTTTTCAGAAGCGCTTCTTTAAATAATTTAACTTCGGCATCGCTCAACTTTTTCTCGCTTAAATTCTCCAGATAAAAATTATAAGCTTTTTCGGTCGGGATGCGGCCGGCCGAGGTATGCGGCTGGATGATAAAACCGGCTTCTTCCAAATCCGCCATTTCATTCCTGACCGTGGCCGAAGAAATGTCCAAATTATATTTTTCCACCAAGCCTTCAGAACCGATCGGCGTCGCGGTTTTTATGTATTCTTTAATAATGGTTTTTAGAATTAATTCCTTGCGTTTATCCATAATAACGCGAATCTACAAATTAGTACGAATAATACGAATAAAAAATAATAATTTTATTGGTATTTTCATTTTACACCAGTTAGCACTCACCTGTCAAGAGTGCTAATTTACAATACAAAAAGCGCTCATGCTTGCCCGGCTGGCGAGCATAAGCGAGCCAAGACGGGTCAAGAGAGTGCTAAAAAGGTTGACAAAAGCCTAAAATATGCTTAAATAAAATATCCAGCCAAAACTAGCTGGAGGCTAACCAAAAAACAAAAAAACAATGAACATTATAATCAACGAAGTTAAAGCGAGGGCCAAAGTACACCTTCAATTTCCTTTAATCGCGGTAAGGCCAACAGCAAACTTTATTTTGGTTGTGGGCATCCGCAGCAACCATATGCCCGAGATATTCAATCGGCTCGTTACTGCCTTTGGGCAAGCATATCAAGGCGTCGTGGCGGCGGACAAACCCAACAACGGCGGGTACTTTGAATTCCTGGTACCCGGCTGCGAAACAGAGCTGAAAGCGATTGACTTGATGCGAGCTACCGGCTTCAAGGTTGAACAACAACCTCCGCACTGACTCCCCCAACGTTCCGCCAAGGAACCGCGCACGCCAAGACCCGGCGAATATAAATAGGGTCTTTTTTTATTGCAATACCCCCTATCCTTACCTTTCCCCCGCTCTTACGATCGCGGGAGAAAGGAACTTTGGAAAAAAAATTCCCTCTCCCATGAGGTACGAATGGGGGAGGGTCAGGGAGGGGGCCTAGTGTCTCTGAAAATACCAACTTAGCACTTCTTTAGCGATAGGCACGGCGACCGAGCTGCCTTCCCCGCCCTGCTCAATTAAAATCGTTATGACGATCTCCGGCCGGTCGTAAGGCGCGAAGCCGGTGAACCAGGCATGGTTATTTTTCGTTGTTGACCACTGGGCCGTGCCGGTCTTGCCGGCTACCGCCACCGGCACGCTTTGCAAGAGCTGGGCGCTGCCGGAGGTAACGGTCTGGCGCATGCCCTGGCGGACAATTTCCAGGTTCTTGCCGCTTACCATGTCAATCCTGATCGGCTTATTGTCCGTTTCGCCAATCAACTGATCACTGCTGTTAAGCACCTGCTTAATAAGATGCGGCCGATAGAGCGAACCGCCGTTGGCAAAAACCGCGGTATAATCCGCCACCTGCAGCGGCGTCACTAAAATGTCGCCCTGGCCGATGGCAACATGATAAGTGTCGCCGATATACCATCTTTCACCCTTGGTCTTCATCTTCCAGTCTTTGGTCGGCAAAAACCCCGAGGCCTCGCCTGGCAGATCAATGCCGGTTTGAGCATCCAAGCCGAATAATTTTTCATATCTTACCATGCGCTCCAGCCCCAAGCCCGAGAAATCATTAAAGCCGCCGCCGATATAATAGAAAAAGGTGTTGACCGAATTGGCGATCGCGCTCCTGACGTTGGTTAAGCCGTGCCCGCCGGCCTTCCAATCGGGAAAAAACCATTGGTCGATTCTTATGCCGCCAGTGCTTAAAAAACTGGTATTCTCATTGATAACTTTTTCCTCCAGCGCCGCGGCCGCGATCACCGGCTTGATTACCGAACCGGACGGATATTCGCCGGCAATGCAGCGATTGAACAGCGGCCGGTCCGGATGCTCGGCGATTTTTTGATATTCGCTTTGCGTCAAACCATGGCTAAAATCATTATTATTGTATGAAGGCAGGCTTACCATGGCCAAAACTTCGCCATTATTCGGGTTTAAAGCGATGGCGCAAGCTTTATTCAAATGCAGATTTTTTAATTCGCTAGCCACCACTTCTTCAAGCTTTTTCTGCAATTCAATGTCCAAAGACAAAACCAAATTATGGCCGTCTTCGCCATTTTCCTGATTAATGATCTTTTTTTCTTTGCCCAAAGCGTCAACCTCAATCTGTTTTTTTCCGTTGACGCCTTTCATTTCATTTTCCCAAAAATTTTCCAGCCCGGTCTTGCCGATGTAATCAATCGGCAGATACTCGCTCTTGAATTTAGCCAATTCCGCTTCGCTAATCTTGCCGATATAGCCCAAGAGATGGGACAAAGACAAACTATATAGATTATACTCGCGCCGATTTTTTGCGGTTAAAAATACGCCCGGCATATTATCCGCTTCCAGATAAAGCGCTATGGCCTTGTCATAATCAATGTTGTCGGCGATAAATAGCGGCTGATAGGACTCTAGCGACCCCTGCTTAATCTTGGCCAAAGCGGCGGCAATATCATTGTTCGCGATGCCGGCCAAATTCTCCACCACTCTGTTGATGATTTTTTCTTGTTCAAGTTTATCCTTGGGTAAATCGGCCGGCACAAAATACAAAAGAAAATTGGCTGAATTTCTGACGAGCGGATGGCCGGAGCGATCATAAATCACGCCCCGCTTCGCTTCCAGCCTTTCTACTCTGATGCGGTTGCCTTCGGCTAATTCGTAATAATAACCGCCCTTAGCGATCTGCAACCAGCCGGCGCGGCCCAAAATTATTAAAAAAAACGCCAGCAACGCCAAACTTATTTTAAAAACCTTGTTGATGTTAAAATTTTTTCCGATAGTTTCTTGTTTTCCCAAAAACGCAGAAGCCGGCTGCTCCAATTCCCATGCGCCGCTATCCCTTTTTAACTGGCCGGACTTAATGCTCCCTTCCTGAATCGCGAAAGGATCATCGCTCCTCTTGAATTGTTTTTTTATAAAAATCATAGGACAATGCGAATTACGAATATAATACGAATTGACAATCTAAAAATAAAAATGCTAACATCTAATTAACAGCCAACAAAAGGAGGCTTTATGGCGACTGCAACCGTAGACACAAAGATTGACGGCCATTGGACCATTAAGCTGGATCAACGCAAGTTGGGAGAGATTGATGCTCATGACGCCACGCTCTTTGATTGTTTTTTACAGCTTACATTCGGGCTAACTGGATTTCTCCATGCCGAACAGTATGACCCAGAACAAGTCACCGTGCCAGAATTCTCCGAAAAGGACCACACGGCGACTCTGCACTTTCTAAACAACCACTAGCCATCAGGCTAGAGACAGACGGGCGTCCATCATGTAAATGTATGAGACGCCCTGTTTTTTTAGTATTTCTTATTCTTGATTAAAAATTCCGGGCGAAAATTGCGGCTGAAAAAATGCACCACGTAATAAAGAAAAATAGTGAACAGCAGATTTAAAATAATCTGCTCTAAGACTAAGGACCAAAAGCTGGACCGCATCAGAAAAAAGCGCCCGCCAGCCTCTAGGAAAAAAAAGGCTGCTAAATTTACCAATAGTTCATAAGCTAGAGTTGATAAAGCTGTCAGGGCTAAAAAAGAGTAAAGTGAACGATTGGTGAAAAAATAATTCAGCAAAAAATTGGCAATCGCCATAGTCAAGCAGAAGCTTATCAGATAAATGCCAAACGGCAAAAAAGAAAAAATTTCTAAAAGCAGCCCGGTTCCCAGCGACCACCACATCGCGGCCTCAAAACCGACAAAGCCCAAGATGAAAATTAAAACTACCAAAATTAAATTCAAACTGCTGAACCAGCCGGGCAAGCCGCTGATAAAGGCGATCTGCAAAGCTGACAGGGCCATGACCGATAATATGCTAGTGATAATTTTTATGATCATATTAATCTAAAAATTCTAAGCCCCAACAACCAATTATCAATGAAATCCCAATTTTCAAATCCCAATGATCAATTAAATCCCAAATCCCAACGCTCAATAATTAGGATTTAGAGTTTAGGGCTTAATTGGTCATTGGAATTTGGGGTTTGGGATTTATTTCACCAGCTTCTCCCCCACCCTAAAAATATCCCCCGCGCCCAGAAGCGCCACAACATCATCTCTTACAATATGTTCCCGCAGATACTCTTCGCATTGTTTCAAAGTTGGAATATATCTTACCTCTTGATTAATTCGTAATTCGCAATTTTTAATTTTTAATTGATCAACCAATTCCCGGCTGCTCACTCCGCCTTGCTGTTCCCGCGCCGATCCGTAAATATCCAGAATAACCAATTCGTCCGCGCCGGAAAAGCTCTTCAGAAAATCATTGAATAAAGCCTTGGTGCGGCTGAAAGTGTGCGGATGGAAAACAACTATCAGCTTGCGGTTGCCGTATTTTTGCCGCAAAGCGCTGATCGTCGCCTTGATTTCCGTGGGATGATGGGCGTAATCGTCAATAATGGTAGCGCCGTGAAACTCGCCAAGCGCTTGCAATCGGCGCGTCGTGCCGCTGAATTCTGCCAAATATTTTCTGATCTTGAATAATTCAATGTTCAATTCAACGCTCGTGGCGATCACGGCCAGCGCGTTAGATACGTTATGCCGGCCGGCCAGCTGAATCACGAAATCACCCAGTTCATCTGCCCTGCCCCCTGTATTTTTACCCCCTTGATAAAGGGGCCCGCCTGCCACTGCGAGGCACGAGCGGGCAGGGCTAGGGGGATTTTCTTCCTCTTCCACCCCAAATTTTACTTTAAAATATTGTTTGCCATCATGCGCCTGTAAATCATAGGCAACGTAATCGGCCGCTTCATTGATGGCATAAGTAATCACCTTGCCGCGGCAGTTAACCTGGGCGATCTTTCTTACAGCCGGATCATCGAAATTCGCCACTAAAAAACCTTTAGCTGGTATTTTTTTTATGAATTCTATGAAAGCATTTTCATAATCGGCCGTAGTCGGAAAAAAATCCGGATGGTCATAATCAATATTATTCAACAGCACGGCCTTGGGCAAATAATAAGCCAGCTTATTCTGATACTCATCGGCTTCAATAACTAAGTATTCAGAGCCGCCGGCGACAGCGCAGCCACCCAGCTGCGGCACGCTTGCGCCCGCCATCACGCCCGGCTTCAATCCGGACCGTTCCATGACATAGCCGAGCCAGGCCGTGGTCGTGGTTTTTCCATGAGAACCCACTACGGCAATGCCGTATTTTTGATTAAACACCTCGCCCAAAGCCTGGGCGTAAGTCAAAACTTTTATTTTTCCGGCCAAAGCGGCGGCCACTTCCACGTTGCTCTCGGCATTATAGGCCGTGGAATAAATTATCAAATCGGCGTCGGCCGGCATGTTTTCAGCGTCAAACTTTTCTATCACCCTGATGCCGCATTTGGCCAGCACCGCGTCAGTCATGTACTTTTCCGGCCCATCCGAACCGCTCACTTCCAGGCCGCGCGCAGCCAAATACTGCCCCAGCATGGTCATACCCACGCCTTTTACGCCGATCAGATAAATTTTTTTTATTTTTGATAAATCCATAATTAGAATTGTCATTGCGGGCTCCGACCCGCAATCTAGGAGTTGGAAGCACGAACATGTCTACCGTTCCCTCCAGGATAGCGGCTCAATGGCTGTTATGACAAAAAATAAATGATCATTTATGCAAACTAGCTTCAATTATTATATGATCCGCTCTTTCTTTAAAATACACATTTATTACCGTCATTTTGCCGCCCAACGAATGATAAACCAAGGCGTTAGCGTTATTTTTAGATACATATGAACCTTCGTGCATTAAATTCATCGCTACTTTGTTGCCCAGTTTTTCGCTATCAAAAAGCTGTTGAGTTAAAAGCGCAGTCCCAAGCGGCGTAAATACTTTTAATGTTTTATGCTTCCTAGCAATTTCAATTTTCCTAAAAAAATGCGCTACTTCATAAAACAAATTCTTTGCTTTAAGCTTGCCCCCGGAAATCCTTTTTACTAAATGCCTGCCCGCTCTGTTTCTTAGTTGGCTTTCTTTGAAATAAAAAACTGCCTTTAAGCTAATATGATTTTCTTTTAAAATTTTAAGATACTCTTTTGGTATTTTAAAAACCTTGTCGCGAATGCTAAAATTGTCAATTAAAAAAGAAAGGGTCGCTTTTTTATTTTTGCTTTTCGCCCTTTTAAATAACAAAACCGCAGCCTTGAAAGAGGCTGTGGCCAGATAATGAGTTCTGTAAATCCCGTCTCTGATCTGAAAGTTGCCGCCGTTTATAATGGTGCCGTCAATTACATGGGGCCATAGGTCTTTAACAAGCCTTGCCGTCGTCTCATCCAATCTCTCTCTTCTTACCCGATATTTTTTGATAATTTGATTAATCATGGTAAACAATCTGCTAAAAATTATGTTTTACAAACATACTGATAAAATCCAGCTTCGGCTATTAAATCCCCCGCTCCGCCAGCTTACGAAGCGGCTCCTTTATTTAAAGGGTTAAGCTTTATTTCGCTCCGCAATGCCCGCATTCCTCTTGCTCAAATTCAATGGCTATTTCCGGAATTGCTTTCAATAAAAGTTTTATCACATTGTCCGCGTTATCTTTCATCACTTGCAGAATCATCTGCCAGGTGACCGCCGCTTCATCTTCACGCCAGGCGTCGTAATCCGTAGCCGTGGCCACGGAGGCATAGCAAATGCCCATCTCGCGCGCCAAGATTACTTCCGGAACGGTGGACATATTAACCACGTCAGCGTTAATTTGCTTAAAAAAACGGCTTTCGGCGCGGGTGGAAAATCTCGGGCCTTCTATGGTGATAATCGTGCCGGTTTCATGGTGCGAAAGGCTTAGGGCTTTGGCGGTCCTGATCAAAATTGCTCTTAAAATCGGGCAAAACGGCTCGGCCATGGCCGTATGCACCACTTTGTCCTCAAAAAACGTTAAATTGCGGTGCTTGGTAAAATCAATAAACTGGTCTGGAAAAATCAAATCCCGCGGCTTGACCGCTTCCCGCAACGAGCCGCAAGCCGTGGTCGCGATAATGTGCGTGCAGCCAACCTGCTTTAAAGCCCAAATATTGGCCCGATACGGCACTTTGGTGGGCATAATGGTGTGCCCTTGGCCGTGGCGCGCCAGCACTACCACTTCAACGCCGCCTATCCGGCCGCAGATTAAAGGCGAGGCCGTATGGCCGTACGGCGTGTCAATGTTTTTTTCTTTGGCGTTTTTGATAATCTCCGGATTATCAATGCCCGAGCCGCCGATAATGGCGATTTTGATTCTAGGCATAAAACATAATTGTCATTGCGAGGAGCGAATGAAGCGAAGCGTAATGAGCGACGCGGCAATCTCTGGTTAGAAAAATCTTGCCCTATCTAGAGATAAGCTTCTCCAAGCAAAATTAATTTTGTTAATTAATGTATTTTAATTGTGTTTATATTTCTTTCTTACCAGAGATTGCTTCGTCGCCCACTCAAGCGCTGGCGCGCTGAGTGGGCTCCTCGCAATGACAAGCGATATACTATTCTCCCTCATACTCCACCAGCCGCCTTACCGCTAATCCCCGCGCTTTCAGTTTGCCGCTGCCGCCCAAAAACGGCAAGTCAATTAAAAAACTCACGCCCGCAATTTTTCCACCCAGCTTGGCTATCAAGTCGCAAGCGGCCAAGGCCGTGCCGCCGGTAGCGCACAAGTCGTCCACTAACAGCACTTTCTCGCCGGGTTTAATGGCGTCATCATGCATGGCAATGGTGTTGGCGGCATACTCCAGAGTGTATTCCTGTTCCACGGTGCGCGACGGCAATTTGCCTTTCTTTCTGACCAGCGCCACGCCTACGCCCAGCTTATAGGCTACGGGCGCGGCCAATAAAAAACCGCGCGCGTCAATGCCTACCACTTTATCAATTTTTTGCCCTAGAAACGGCGCGGCCAATTCATCCACGGCCTGCTTAAAAGCCGCCGCGTCTTCCAGCAAGGTGGTGATGTCTTTAAAATTCACGCCCTTTTTCGGCCAATCCGGTATTTCCCTGATTTTTGATTTTAAGTTCATAGAATTTTGCCCCCTTGACAAAGGGGCCTGCCTGCCACTGCGAGGCACGAGCGGGCAGGGTAAGGGGGATTATATTTTGTCATTCCCGCCCCGTTATGCAACGGGATAAATTCCGGCGGGAATCTAGATTAATTACAGTACTTATGCACTTTAAATTTCAAGCTGATCTTAAAATAGACTTTCAATTAAAAGCAACAAACTATAATGCGAATGCTGCGAATTAGAATGCGAATTCTGCGAATAATATTTGCGGCATTCGCCTTTATTCGCAAATTCGCATTATATCCAAGTTTTTGCCAAAAATAAATAGTTTATCTTTAAAATTAGCTAAAATCTTTATGTGCGTAAGTAATGTTAATTATTTTAAATTTAAAATTTTATTTATTATCTCCACCATCGCTTCATTCGCTCCCTGCTTCATCGCCCGCCCCATCTTCTCCCCCAGCTCGCGGCGCCGCGCTTCATCGCCCAGCAAACCTTTTATCTCATTGACCAGTTTTTCAACAGTTAAACTCTTCTGCTCAAGCACCAGGCCGGCGCCTGTAAACATCCGGGCATTTTCCACCTGGTGCGACTCGGGCATGGGAATAATTATGGCCGGTTTTTTTAAATAGGCCAGCTCGCTTAGCACGCTCATGCCGGCGCGCGTCACCACCACCTCCGCCAGCTTTAGCGCCGCCGCCATTTGTTCCGCATCCAAAAATTCGTAATGTTTGTAATTCGTAATTTTTAACCCGCCTGCCAGCGAGGCAGGTTCGTAATTTTTAATTGATTTATTTTTCCCCGTCACATGGATAATCTGGCAAAACTTTGTTAACTCGCCCAGCCCTTGCTCCACTAACTCATTAATCGCCGCCGCTCCCGTCCCCCCGCCCACTACCAGCACCACCGGCAAATCTTTTCGTATTTTAAAATTCGTAATTTTTAATTCGTAATTTTTAATTGCCAGGCTCCGCCTGGTCGGGTTTCCCGTCCAGACCGCTTTTTTCCCGTAATCACGCAAAGATTTTTCAAAGGTTACGGTGATCGCTTTGGCGAACGGCGCCATCAGCTTGTTGGCCAGTCCGGGCTTGGCATCTTGCTGGTGAATCAGCACCGGCACGCGCAAAAGCCAAGCCGCCCAGACCACCGGCACGCTTACAAAACTGCCCGCGCTCATCACCAAGTCCGGCCGCCAGCTCATGATTGTCCACAGCGCCTGCCAGAAGCCGATTTTAATTTTAATTAAATCCCAAAAATTTTTTAACGAAAAATAGCGCCGCCATTTGCCGGCCGCGATCGCCTTAAATTTTAGGCCCGCCTTTTCCACCATGGCCCGTTCCACGCCCTGCTTCGTGCCCAGCCAGAGGAATTCAACCCCCGCCTCTGCTCCTCCTCTACTGACTAGGAGAGGAGGCTGGGTGGTGAGGTCTTCCGCCACAGCGAGTAGCGGCGCAACCGATCCGCCCGTGCCGCCGCCGGTCAAAAGGATTTTATGCTTTTTTTCTGGTTGATCCATATAATATTGACAATTTTATCTTATTGCTCTAAGGTAAAATCAAGTTAAATAAATAGGAGAAAAAACAAAACGAATGAAAACCGAACAGGAAATACGCGAAGCCATTTATAGGCTCGCCGCCGCTCAACTACAAATCACGCTTGACAAAATCACCGATGAGACAGTGGTGCCCGATATAAACAAACTTGTATCCGACGCGACAAACGGAGGTCTGTTCCAGTGCGGATTGAACATTTCAACGGTTGGGGACGCTGTCCGATATATCATAGCGTTCTCCTAACCTACGCCGACGGTACACCCCCGCCGGCTTTTTTTATTTTTAAATTCCCCACTTCTCTATTTTATATTTACTTTGCTTCCCTATAATCTCAATCTGTTTTTGTATTTCCAGAATATCTTCGTTATTTAACGGTTCAAATTTATCATAGAAACCGGTTGAACGATCAGGTAAATAAACCGACTCCGGAAAGGGTTGGTGTTTCGCGTCTTGCGCACGGCCGAATATATGAACATGTAAAACCGGCTTATCGCCAATTTTATAAGCCCAGTTGCCCATGTCCTGATAATTTATTTTTACAACTTTAATGCCGCGATTATTCAAACTTTTTTCCATGGCTTCACCGACAATCATAGTCAACCTCATCAACTCTATGGCCGCGGCAGGAGATAATTTTGTCCGGTCAGTAATAGCAATATCCTTTATGAGAATACGAATATGGCCGCCGTCGGTGCGGGTAACTAAAGGTTTTTCGGCCGCTTCAACTATAAAATTTTTCGTTTGATAAATTTGCGCCATATTAATTCGTAATTCGTAATTCGTAATTGATAATTGTTAATTGTTTCTCCCTTGCCTGCTTATATTAGCCAAAATACCAATAGCAGCCAAGGCCGCCATCTCGGCCGACCCGCCATAGCTAACCAAAGGCAGCGGCACGCCGGTCATGGGCATAATATTAACCATACCGCCGATATTTATCAAGGCTTGCAAAGTAATCCAGCTTACTATGCCGATAGACAAAATTTTTCCAAAATCATCGGGCGTCCGCCTGGCAATGACGTAGCCGCGGAAAAATAACGCCAGATACAATAAGACCAATAAGCTGGAAAAAATAAAACCGGTCTCCTCGCTGATGATGGAAAAAATCGCGTCATTCTGCGCTTGCGGCAAATAAGCGTATTTTTGCCGGGACGCGCCCAAGCCGCGGCCGAAAAATCCGCCCGAGCCCACGGCGATTAAAGATTGATTGATCTGATAGCAATGCTCTTGGGGAGAAAAAGCCGGATCCAACAAGCACTTAATTCGATTGGCTTGGTAGGGATAAATATTAATCATCACCACCAAGGCGGCAAAACCCAGCGCCAAGATGACCAATAAATGTTTCAAGCGGCCGCCGCCGATAAAGTACACCACCAGAGACGTCAAAGCGATGATCGTTAAAGTGCCAACATCCGGCTGCAGAAGCATCAATAAAGCAATCACGCCCAAGATGACAACAAACGGACCGATGCCCTGGGAAATGTCCGCTAATTTATTTTTTCTGCCTTCCAGCCAAGCGGCCAGATAAAGCAAAAAGGTGATTTTTACTAGCTCCGAAGGCTGAAGGGAAAAGCCGAAGATATCGATCCAGCTGCGCGCCGATCCCCATCTGGCCGACAAGCCGGGAATAAAAACTAGGAGCAAGGACGCGATAGAAAATATCAAAAGCCATAAAGCGTACTTGCGCCAGACATGATAGTCAACTTTTAAAAAAAACCAAAATGCCATGAGGCCCAGACCCAAACCGAACAGCTGGTGTTTTAAAATATAATAACTATCATGGTGATAAGTGTTATAGGAAATAATCGAAGAAGCGCTGGACAACATAATCAGGCCGAAAACAATAATAATACCGACAATAACCAATAAGGCTTTGTCAGGCTCGCCGAATTTATCGCTGGACGAGATTAGTTTTTTAAACCGGCCGATTGCTGAAGCCATTTTAATTAATATTAAAAATATAAAATAACGAATTTCTAATTAACCTAATTGATCTAAAAAAATCCCAACACCCAATTCCCAATGACCAAGCAAGCCTCAATAAACTAAATCCCAAGAGCAATCAGTAATTTTTCATTTTAAATTTACACGTGCTTATCCAATAAAAACATGATCAAGCCCATGGCCGCGCTGATGCCGGCAATCACCCAGAAACGCATGACGATTTTCGTTTCCGGCCAGCCGATCGCTTCATAATGATGATGCAACGGCGAAGAGATAAAAATTTTCTTGCCCCTGATTTTCTTTGACAGCATCTGCAAAATTACCGACATGGATTCTATGACGAAAACCAGGCCGAACACCGGCAAAATCAAGGCCGAATTAGTCAGCATGGCGATGATGCCCAAGGTAACGCCCAGGCTCATAGCGCCGGTATCGCCCAAATAGAAGCGCGCCGGCGCGATGTTGAACCATAAAAAGGCCAAAAGCGCCCCGACAATCACGCCGCAAAAAGCCGCCAAATCGTACTTGCCGGTAGAAAAAGCGATCACGGCGAACGCGACGAAGCAAAATAACAGCACGCCGCCGGCCAAACCGTCCAAGCCGTCGGTTTCATTGACGGAAAAAGCGGTCGCCACCAATACAAAAATAAAAATCAGAATATACGGCCAGCCCAGCTGGTAATCGCCCAAGAACGGCACATGGAAAACGTCCCAGCCTAATTTGAAATAAAACCACCAGGCGCCGATGGCGGCGATAATCGTATAAATGATCAAGCGGTGCCTTACCTTCAAGCCGCCGCCGCCCAGCATGCCCTTACCCTTGGCGTCCAGCCAATCATCCAGCAAACCGACCAAAGCGGTAGCTACTAAAGCGCCCAGCGGCAAGAGCGTCTGGCTGCGCGAGAAAAAATTCAGCTGCTTAAAAATCTCCCAAGGCAAAAATTTTCCCAAATAATAAAAAAGTACGGCAAAAATCAAAACCGTAAGCCAAACCAAAACCCCGCCCATGGTCGGGGTGCCGCTTTTATGGGCATGCAATTTGGTAAAAACGGGCGTGCTGCCGTCGGAGCGGATCTGCTTGCCCATTTTATACTTATATAAATAATGGGTAAGCAGCGGCGTCCAAAGAATGGCAAAAATAAACGCCGCGGCGGATAAAAGCAGAATTTTGATAATATAAAAATCAAACATACTCTGAATAAACGCGAATTAAACGAATCATGAACGAACTACACGAAAATTTTAAGCTGACTTATCTCTTTGTTATATCAGCGCATTTCACTGCGTTCGTTTCTTTCGTGCTCTGTTCGTTTAATTCGCGTGTTTTATCTAAAATTAATTAAATAGATGGAAACTGTGCTGGCAATCAAAAAAATATTGGCCAGCAAAGCAGCGCCCAATAGCAGATGAATTAAAAATACCTTTTTGGCATAGACATTCGCCAGCAGAAAAAAATTAATCAAAATAAAAGCCAGGCCCAGCGCCGGCATGGCATAGATGCTAAAAACGTTACCAATTAAGTTCACCCCCAAATTAACATTATAGTGCAAAACCACCAGCGTCTGGCTTACATTTTTGTTGACATAATACGCTAAAAACCAGTTAGCGATGTTTGAAGCGAGCAAGGCGGCTAAATAAAGGCGCACAGCGGTAATATTAACCAAAAATAAAACATTTTCAACCAGCCGAGCGCGCCAGAAATGCAAAACGTTTACTAGTTTGTACCAATAAATAAGCATACCTACAATTTAACATACTTTGCCTTAAAAATAAAATCCGGCCAGAACTTTACCTGCTTTGGGGTTTTATGTTATAATAGATATACAAATTATGCTATCCAATGAACAACTAAAAAAAATCTTGAAACAAACCGATATCATGCCCGATGCGGAGTTTGAAAAATGTCTTAAGGAGGCGGAAAAAAATGGAAAAAAATTGGAAAATTATCTGATTGAAAAAAAGGTCATCACCTCCGGCTCCTTGTACGAAAACGCGGCCAAATTCTTCAAAGTTCCCTTTATTGACCTGAAAAATCAAGTGGTAAGGAAAGACATCTTGTTAAACATACCCGAACCGATCGCTTCAACCCAGGAAATAATCGCTTTTTCCGCTGATAGCAAAGAAATCAAAATCGCCTGCTTAAACCCGGAAAATATTGAAATCTTTGAATTCATCAGGAAAAAAACCAATCTTGAGCCGAAAATATATTTAACCACTCCCGAAAGCTTTAATGAAGCCTTGAAACAATATCATAAAAGCCTTAAGGCGGAATTCAAGGATTTGTCCAGCGAAAACCTTGACGGCTCGGACGTTGACCTTAAAAAACTGGCGGAAAATCTGCCGATCGTCAGGATTGTGGACACGCTTTTGGAGTACGCGATTTTTGAAAGCGCCAGCGATATCCATATTGAGCCGGAAGAAAAAGACGTTCTGGCGCGCTACCGTATTGACGGTATCTTAAAAACCGTCATGACTCTGCCGAAGAACGTCCAGCCCGGGATTATCGCCAGAATTAAAATACTCGCCAATTTAAAAGTTGACGAGCATCGCTTGCCGCAAGATGGCAGATTCAAAATCAATGCCAAAGATTATAAAGTGTCTTTCCGCGTCTCTATCATCCCGACTTTTGACGGAGAAAAAATTGTCATGCGCTTATTGAATGAAAAAGCGCAGATCCTTACTTTGGAACAGCTCGGGCTGCAGCCTTCGGCTTTGGAATCAATAAAAAGAAACATCGCCAAACCGCATGGCATGATTTTAGTTACCGGACCGACCGGTTCGGGCAAAACCACCACGCTTTACACGGTAATGAACATTTTAAACGCGCCGGAAGTCAATATCATGACGATTGAAGATCCGATTGAATACCGCATGCCCCGCGTCAATCAGTCGCAAGTCAATCCGAAAATCGGTTATACCTTCGCCAACGGCTTAAGAGCTTTTTTAAGGCAGGACCCGGATATTATTATGGTTGGAGAAATTCGCGATCAAGAAACCGCGGAAATCGCCATCCACGCGGCCATGACCGGGCACCTGGTTCTTTCAACCTTGCATACCAACGACGCCGTTACCACTTTGCCCAGACTTAGCGATATGGGCGTGCCGGCCTTTTTAGTGGCTTCAACCACCAACGTGATTATCGCCCAAAGATTGGTCAGAAAAATCTGCCCCAACTGCATTCAAAGCTACAAACTGGACAAAGAGATGATCGAAGAGCTGAAAAAACAAATTGACATAGAAAACATCCTTAAAACCATGGAAGAAAAGAAAATCATCATCAACGCCAAGCGCGGCATTGAATCCTTGTTGTTTTATCGGGGCAAGGGCTGCAAACAATGTTCCGCCTCCGGCTATAAAGGCAGAATCGGCATCTACGAAGTTTTGGAAATCACCGACGAGATGCAGGAACTAATTCTAAAAAAGGCGACTCCGGCCGAATTGAAAGCGCAAGCTGAAAAGCAAAACATGCTCACGATAATAGAAGACGGCTTCATTAAAGCCAAAAATGGCATCACCACGATTGAAGAAATCATGCGGGTGACAAAAGAGTAAATTTTTAATTTTAGAACAATCAATGAGCAGATATTTAAAATTTGTGTTTACATATATTTTACCAAAAATTAGATATTTTGTTATTGCTTAAAAATTATAAAATTAAAAATTTTATTCTATGCCCATAAACCTCCCCGGACAAAACGCCGGATTGGAAACCGCCGAGCGCAAAACCGAATTTAAAAACAAGCCGCGGAATAAAACCGACAAAATCCGCTCATTTCTGGAAAAATTTTCCCGCGTTCCGATTGCGGAAAAATTATTCTTTGTTCAGTACCTGGGCATTATGCTTAAAGCCGGCATCTCTTTGTCCGTTGCCCTAAAAACTCTGGCCAAACAAACCAGCAATAAAAAATTCGCGAAAATCATCACCGAAGTTTCCAAAAGCGTGGAAAAAGGCATCAGCTTTACCGAAAGCTTGAGGCCGTATGAAAAAATCTTCGGCCAATTGTTCGTAAGCATGGTTGAATCGGGCGAAATTTCCGGCAAGCTTGAAGAAGTCCTGAAAAAATTGTATATCCAATTCAAAAAAAACCATGAGCTGGTTTCAAAAGTCAAAGGCGCCCTCACCTACCCCATAGTGATCTTAGCCGCCATGGTCGGTATCGGCATCTTTATGATGATCATGGTAGTGCCAAAAATCACGGTAATGTTTAAAGATTTTAACGCCGAATTGCCGCTGCCTACCAAAATTTTAATAAAATTCTCCGATAGCCTGATCGCCCACGGCGTGATTTACCTGGTCGCCACGGCTATTGTCGTGTTTATTCTTGTCCAATTGATAAAAACAGCCAAAGGCAAAAATATTTTCCATAGCTGCCTCTTAGCCATGCCCATTTTTGGCAAAATCATAAAAAAAGTAAACCTGGCCCGTTTCGCCCGCACTATCAGTTCTCTCTTAAAAACCGACATCATGATTATCAAAAGCTTCCAAATCACGGCCAATGTTTTAAGCAACGTTCATTACCGCAACGCTCTTCTGGATATGAGCAATAAAATAAAAAAGGGCGGCACCATTAACGAAGTAATCGCCACTTATCCAAAATTATTCCCGCCCGTAGTCGTGCAAATGATCGCCGTGGGCGAAGAAACCGGGGAGCTTGATTATGTGCTGGAAGAATTAGCCGAATTTTACGAAGAAGAAATCGATCAGACCATGAATAATCTGCCGGCCATCATTGAACCAATCCTGATTTTGACTCTTGGCATAGTCGTTGGCGGCATGGCCATAGCGATCATCATGCCCATGTACTCTTTAACCTCGGCAATATAATTTCTCTAAAAATATCAAAATCATTTTTTTAAAAAATAAATCCGGCTTAGTTCTAACGGATTTACTGGTCGCTTTAAGCATCATCGCTTTGCTGTCGGCGATAACCTTGCCTTACCTAAGAAAATACCAGCCTAACTTAAAATTAAGCGCCACGGCTCGAGATTTGACGTCCGATATTCGCTATGCCCAACAACTAACCATCACTGAACAAAAAGTCCATCTGGTGGCTTTTTATTTAGAGCTAAACAAATACGAAATATTAAAAATTGACGCAGCAACCTCAACGATTAAATCCGTTAATTTAGACTCCGAAATTCATTTCCAGAGCATTAGCGGTTTGCCCAGCAATCAGATTGTTTTTAATTATTACGGCGGGGTGAGCAACTCGGGGCAAATTATCTTGAATAATATTAACAATGCCGCCAAAACTATCAATATCAAACCATCCGGCTATGTCCAATTAGAGCAATAACTAACCAAGTATCATGAAAAAAATTTTAAAAAATCATTGGGGCATGTCCTTAATCGAAATCATGGTTTCTTTTTCCATCTTGGTTTTAGTTTTCGTCTCCCTGGCTCAAACCTTTCCTTTCGCGCTCACTATCAATAAAACCGCGGAGAACTCCACTAAAGCCGCTTATTTAGTCCAGGCTAAATTAGAGGAATTAAATTCCCTGGGTTACGCCAATATCCCCCTGGGCACGATTGAGGCCAAGCATCGTCTAGCGGCTAATCCGAATAATTATCTATATTATTTTCAAAGACAGACGGCGGTTGAATATGTTGATAGCGCCTTAGCGACCAGCGTGTCAGAAACCGGCTTGAAAAAAGTTACCGTTACCGTTTATTACACTAATGCTTTGTCAAAAACGGAAAAAATTTATACCACTTCAACTTTAATTAGCCAATGGTAATTTTTTTAAAGCCGCTAATCAATATGGCAAAAACAACAAAAAATATTCAAGGCTTTACTCTGTTGGAAGTGGTCGTAAGCCTTTCCTTGTTTGTCATCGTTATTATTTTAGTAAGCGATATTTATATCACGACTCAACGCGCTTATAATGAAAATGCCGTTACTGCGGAACTTAGCCAAAACGCCAGAGTGTCCTTAGATAGAATTTCGCGTGAGTTGAGACAATCGGCCGCCATTGTTACAACCCTGCCCGCCAGCGATACCGACCCCAACAACCCCCCGGCCACGGAAATACTTTTTCAGGATGGCCATGATATCAGCCAAATTACCTATATTCGCTACTATCTGAATGGCGCCAACCTGATGCGCCAGCATAAGGCTTATTATTTTAGCCCGGAACCCAGCGTTTATGTGACTTATAACAGCGATGACCAGGCCGGATCGCCGCCGCTGGAAATTGTTTTAGAAAATCGCATAGTCGGAGAATATTACCAGGCATTAAATTTTTGGGGCGCCAATCATTTGGTCAACATCAGCTTAAATTTAATAAAAAATCAAAAGGTTCTGGACGTATCAACATCGGTATTCTCCAGGAATTATTAATCAGCCCAACGGCCTATGTTAAAGCTCGGCTTATTAAAAAAATCGCGCGGCGTTGCTTTGATATTAACCATTTTGCTCATGGCTTTGATTTTGTTTTTATCATTATATCTTTTAACTTTCACCTTAACCGAAGACCGCATTGCTAAAAGCCAGGCCTGGGGAGCGAAAACTTATTATTTGGCCGAGGCCGGCATCCAGGAAATGGTCTGGAAATTGAAAAATGACTCAACCTATAAGCAAAATTTTGAGACCAATCCCGGCTGGACGGCGAGTTTCACTCGCGTCAACCCCTTTGGCGCCGGCAACGACTCTTACACCGTCTCGATCGCTAACAGCGCCTTGGCGCATGGCGTAATCACTGCTACCGGATCAATCGATGTGGGTAGCGGAAAAACCAGCCAAAGAATCGTTAAAACTTATGTTTATCGAGCTTTGGGCGAACCGCCGGTCAAAGATAATTGCGGTTTTACTGATGGCGATATTAATATTTCCTACAGTTTGGCAAACTTTTATGGCGGCAGCGCTTATTCCAATAATGTTTTTACCATCAACGGAGTAAGCACGGTCAACATTGACACGAATTTGAACGCCACCGGCAATTTCATCAAATCATTATTTTCCACTGTTAACGTTGGCGGAGAAATTCATGCCCAGAATTACCCGCCGGCCGCAGAGTATATACCCATGCCGGCGGTTGATTTTGATTCGGAAAGCTCTTCCTCCTGGAAAAATATGGCCACTGTTGTTTATACGGCCAGCGCCTTTGATACCTTAATGGCCAACAACCAGAATTTAACCTTGCCCGGGCCGATCACCTATGTAGATGGCGATATTGATGTTAAAGGAGGGCAAACTTTAACTGTCAACGGCATCTTGGTATCAGGCAGAGACATTATTGTCGGCCATAGCCTGTACCGAGGCTCGCGTAGCGGCAGCAATAATATCATTGTCAATCATACTGACGGCCAAGCCGCCGGCATACTGGCTAAAAGAAAAATTAACTTTGAATCCTGGACCGGCCAGACGAACATAACCGGCACTGTTTACGCCAATGACCAAATCAGCATAACAAATTTTCCGTTCGGTTTCAGTTTTACCGTGACTGGCGGACTCATCGCCAGAAAACTAACCATCACCAGCGCCTGGCAACCGATTAACATCTATTACAACAATGCCATCTTAGTCGAAGCTTTGGGCGCGAGCGAGTTCTCGCCGCTTATTACGGTTGAACATTGGGAGGAAGAATACTAATTTGCCATTTTATGGTATAATTATAAAAGCTAAATCATCTAGATTTACTCTTTGGCAATTTGCCATTTTATATGTTTTCCATACATAGTTCCACTTATCCAATCGGCTTAGACATCTCTGATTTATCGCTCAAGCTGATACAACTGAATAAAACCAGAGATAAAATCACCATCCAAGCCTTAAATAAATTAAGCCTGCCCCCGGGCATAATTGTTAATGGCATCATTAAAAATGAGCCGGAGCTCATTAAGGCGATCAGAAAAATTGTGGCTAATCCGCTTTACGGCAAAGTAAGCTCCGAGGAAGTGGTCGCCTGCCTGCCGGAATCAAAAACCTTTGTTAAATTAATCGAGGTCCAGAAATCACCCAACGCTTTGCAAGATGTGATCGGCAGTGAAATAGAAAAACATGTGCCGTTGGCCATCGCTGATATTTATTATGACTGGCAAACCATTACCGAGCTGAATGATAAATATTTTGTTCTCATCGGCGCCGCGCCCAAAGAAATCGTTAAAGCCTACTCTAACGTGCTTGATCATGCCAGATTGTCCATGGCCGCTTTAGAGGTTGAGCCGGTGGCTATCGCCCGCTGCCTTTTGAAAGAAGAAGCTCCGGGCTCAAAAATAAAGTTCGGCAAAAAAAACTCGCCGGAACCAAGCTTGAATTACGGCCTCATAGACATCGGCGCCAACCATACCTGCATGATATTCTATTCGGGCAACACCATTCTTTTTACCGTAAGCATGCCGATCTCCGGCGAAGAGATTACCTCAAAAATTGCCAAAGCCTTAAGTATCACTCAAGAGCAAGCGGAAAAAGCTAAAATTATCTGCGGTATGGATGAAACCATGGCTGATGGGGTAATCAAGGAAATTCTAGCCGAAACTATAAAAAATTTGACGGCGAAAATCAAAGAGTCCGTCCAATATTATGAAAATTATTTCGGCCAACTTGGTCCGTTAAATCGAATTTTGCTTAGCGGCGGCGGCGCGAATATTATCAATCTGGCGGAGATATTAAACGCCGAGCTGGCGATAGAAATCAAAATATCAAACGCCTTGATTAATCTCAACGAAAAAAAAGAAAAATTTGAAGAATTTTTCATGGAGCGGCACAACCTTGACCTTGATACGGCCAAATTCAACTCGGAAAGCAAAGGAAAAAAACTAACAATCGAACAAAATTCCAGCTCAAACTACGCTACCGCCATCGGACTAGCTTTAAGGGGAATCTTTATTGATGAAATATAAATTTCATTATGCTTACATTAAATCTAGTTTCAACTGAACAAAAAAAGGAAACCAAGCTTCGGCATATCTACGGCCTTATCAAAACGGCCAACCTTACTTTAATGATCATGGTAATCGTTGCCGCCGTCATCCTGCTGGCGGCCAAGATAGTTCTGCAAGCAAAATTTAACGATGTAGTAGAACAAACCACCTTAGTCACAAAAACCAACCAAGGCTATAATAATAAAGTAAGGGAAATAAATAGCCAGCTTAATTTTGTTGAAAAAATCCAAAATGATTTTATAGCCTGGTCCGATCTGTTAAAAAACCTAACCGAAACAGTCCCCGGGGATGTAAAATTCTATTATGTCAAAATGAATTCCCAGGATCAAACCGTAAAAATAAAAGGCAGGGCCGGCTTGAGGAGCGGCCTTTTAAGCTTTAAAGATAAAATGGAAGCGGCGCCCTACTTTAAAAATATAGAATTCCCGATTAAAAATATCTTAGAGAAAGAAAATGTTGATTTTGAAATCAGCGCCCAGTTAAATTTGCCCAAACGATAAAAATTCCCGAAAAAAAATTATGATGACTCTTAGCAGCATAAAAAATCTTGACCTGAAAAATAAAATAATCATTAGCTTGGCCGGCTTTTTGATCGCATTATTTTGCTTGATTTACTTTATAATCATACCGACAATAGTTGATATAAAAACCATGGGGCAAGCGATAGAGGAACAAAGAGTTGACCTGGAAATAAAATATATTAAAGGCCAAAGCCTTAAACAGCTGTCGGACAATTTAAAAGTTATCCAGCCCCAATTAAATTTGCTTGACCAAATTTTTATAAATAAAAATCGCGAGCTGGAATTCATAACCACACTGGAAAATGAAGCCAACCAGGCCCTGGTAAGCCAAAAGGTAAATTTAAACCCGCCGCAAGCTATGGAAAATCAGGAATTTCTAAAAAGCGATTTGCAACTATACACTAAAGGATTGTTCAACCAGCAATTAAAATATTTATTGAATTTGGAATCCTTAAGCTATTACGTCAATATAAAATCATTGGAACTTACGCCCGCCGATAGCCCGGGAGCGGCAGGATCATACAGCCAGGAATTAACGGCGCCGGGCAATCAAGCCGGCAGCATCAATATGTTCATTGACGCCGACGCTTATTGGAAAAAAGAATAATCAAATCCAATTATATGGTGATAGGAAAACAAATAAAAATAACCCCGAAAAAAATTTCTCGCTGGTTAACCATGGCAACCATCGCCTTGTCGGTGATAATTTTAATATCCGTGTCGAGCTTCTTGTATAATAACTTCTACCAAACCATAACTCAATCCAAAGAAGTGCTGGTCTTAAGGGAAAAAGTCGCTCTTAGCACGATCGATATGGAAAAATTCAACGTGATAATCAATAAGTTGAAGAAAAAAATAATTTCTAAGGAATTGAGTAATATTTATAATCCCTTTTAAAAACGCGCGCAAAAAACCCGCGGGAACGCGCGTTCCCGCGGGTTTTTTATTTTTAGATTACATTTCTATCGCCTTGACTTCTTTAACTTCTTTGACTGCTTGCTTAATTTCGGTTTCAATCCCCTGCTTAAGCGTCATAGCAGACATCGGGCAGTGAGCGCAATGCCCTAGCAGTTCAACTTTCAATAAACCGGCCGAGGCGTCAAAATCCACAAACCGAACATCGCCGCCGTCCATTTGCAAAGCAGGGCGGATTTGCTCAAGAAGACTCTTGATTTTTTCCAAGGTTGATTCTTGAGAATCAGCTTTTTTTATATTTTTTGCTTTAGACATATTTTTTAAGTTCATAAATTAATCGGCGAACTTACTTATTTTTCGCCATAATATTTTTCCACATAAAATCTGACCAGCTGCTCAATCTCTGGCAAAGCTTCTTGGTCGCCCACGCCGACTTTCAATTTTTTCTGCACATCCGCCAGATTTCTCGCTCCCTCCAGCACCGCTTCTTCAATGTCATGGTCGGTGATATTCAGCCGCCGGTCAATAATTTTACCCCCGTCCGGCATGATTCTTTGCGGCTGGCCGCTTAAACGAAAATAATTATTGATCGCCTGCCTGAAAGCTTTATCGGCCAAAACTGAACAATGAATCTTTCTGGCCGGCAGGCCGCCCAGCCTGGCCATAATCTGCTGCGGCTTAATCTTCAAGGCCTGGTCGATGTTCAGGCCGCCATTTTCCGTTACCATTAAGGAAAACATGGAAGTCGCGGCAATGGCCGAACCGCAGCCAAAGGTCCGCCACTTCAGATCTTTGATGCGATCGGTTTTTTTATCAACTTTGACCCACATTTTCATCACGTCGCCGCAAGCCGGACTGCCCACTTCGCCCACGGCGTCATAATCACCGGGCCGCGGGTCACCTAGCAGCAAATTGCGCGGATGAAAAAAATGATCTTTGACTATATCTGAATAAACCCAGGATTGGCCGGTGGCCTGATTGGTCACATCGCTCTGTGAATTAATTTTCTTTCTGCTTTGAGGTTTGCTCATATATTTATAATAATACGAATTACGAATTTTATACAAATATACGAATAAATGCAATGCAAAATATAATTAAGGCGAATGGCGTGAATATCAGTATTCGTAAATTCGCCTGCCTGCCGGTAGGCAGGTACAAAATTCGTAATTCGTATTATATTCGTAATGCGTCTTATTTAATTTTTATGTTAAGCGGTGAAATCTTCCTTAACTTTTCCACTGTTTTTTGCAGCGCCTTAACGGCATAATCAATCTGCCGTTTTGTGGTGTCTTTACCTAAAGTAAAGCGCAGGCTGCCATGAGCATATTCATATGGCCGGCCTAAAGCCAAAATAACGTGCGACGGCTCCAGGCGCGATGAATCGCAAGCCGAGCCGGTGGAAGCGCTTACGCCCATCTCGTCCAGATATAACAACGCGGCTTCGCCTTCAATATCTAAAATTGATACATTAACATTATTAGGCAGCCTGCCCTGCGGATCACCGTTAATAAAAACTTTGGTGATCTTTTCTAAAATTTGGCTGAAGAAATAGTCCCTCAAAGAAGAGAGCCTGGCGCTTTCTTTTTGTCTTGCCTGTTGCGCCAACTCCAGCGCTTTGGCAAAACCAACGATGCCGGCTAAATTTTCCGTGCCCGACCTAAGGCCGTTCTCCTGGCCGCCGCCGAAAACAAGCGGCTCCAGGCCAATGCCGCGCCGCACGAACAGCGCGCCCACGCCTTTGGGACCATAAATTTTTCCGCCATTTAAAGTCATTAAATCAACGCCCAACCGCTTTACATCCAAATCAAGATAGCCGGCGGCCTGGCAGGCGTCAGTATGAAAAAACGGCGGTTCGGCCGGTCCGCGGCCATGCTCAACTTTCCACTGCTTAATTAATCGGACAATCTGTTTGATCGGCTGAATCGTGCCGATTTCGTTATTGGCATACATTACGGAGATTAAAATGGTTTCCGGCGTCATACCGGCTAAAATCTTTTTCGCATCAACCAGGCCGTTTTTTTCCACCGCCACGGTCGTAATTTTAAAACCCGACCGCTTAGCCAGATGTTCCATGGGATAAAGCACGGCGTGGTGTTCAATATTGCTCGTGATCAGATGACGCCCTGTGGCTTTATAAAATCCGGCCACGCCCAGAATTGCCAGATTGTCCGATTCCGTGCCGCTACCGGTAAAAATAATTTCCTCCGGATCGGCGTTGATTATTTTCCCCACTGTCTGGCGAGCGGCATCAAGCGCGGCTTTAGCGCCACGACCGTCAGTATGCAACGCCGAAGGATTGCCGCTGATGCGGGAAAAATAAGGCAACATCGCCTTAAGAACTTCCGGCCTAACCGCCGTGGTAGCGGCGTGGTCAAGGTAGATGCGCTTAATTATTTTATTTTTTTTATGCGACATAATAGTATGATAAATTTCTAATTACTAATTACTAATTCCTAATTTCTAATTTCTAATAAAAATTCCAAATCCCAATGACCAATAACCAATTAAGCACCAAACCCTAAATTATTCTTGGTAATTGAGATTTATGATTTATTTGGTCATTGAGAATTGTGGTTTGAAATTTGATTTAATAATTAGGTCAATTAGAAATTAGAAATTAGAAATTTAACTTTGAACTTAATATTCTACACTAATTGACTTAGCCTAATGCCTTTTAAAGTCTTGGTGATAGCCTGCTCTACGCGAAATAACACATGGTTTACTTCGCACCGGCATTGCTGGCTGCAATAAATCTTTTCCTTTTCGCCGGTGCAATGAAAAACATTTAATTCGCCTTCCAGCGCCTTCACTATATCATGCACATTGATTTGCCGCGCGCTCCGCGCCAAGCTGTAGCCGCCGCTCGCACCTTTAGCCGCTTTAACCAACCCGGCCTTTTTCAGGCCGGAAAACAGCCTTTCCAGGTATTTTAAAGACATCTGCTCTTGCCTAGCAATCATGGCCAAGGAAACACTGCCTGACTTTTGCTGTTTAGCCAGATTGATCATGGCCCTTAAACCATAAGTTGAACGAGTGGAAAAAATCATAAAATACGAATTACGAATCAATTACTAATTTACGAATAATAAATACTAGATTTCCTACTAAATTGGTTGGTATTACCATAATAGCATGTTAAAAATTGCTGTCAAGCATAAAAAAAGGACCCGGCAGGCAAATTGCTTGCTGGGTCGTGAGGAGAAAAATAAGTCGTAAGCGAGGAGCCGACGGCTTGGAGCTAACTTTTCGCGGTTAGCCAGGGCGACCAAAGCGGCTTAGCCCACCTGTCTTTCTTAATGTACTTGATGTAAAGAATGTAGCCCACCAGGTACAGCGCGCCGGAAACATAAAAGCAGAAGCTTTGGAAGTTTTTCATGTTATGCTCCTTGTGCTCCTTGCCGTTGAATTTCCTTGCGGCGCAGCAGGCGGTAACGACCGTCAAACTCACCAAGGGCATTGAATGACACCTGAAACCATTTTGTTCCGCTTTTCGACCAATAAAGGCCGCGCATTTCAAGCCCATATCCATTGGAAATGGGAAAGATTAATATTACGCACCGTAGACTAGCGGGGATGTCCTGTTGACGTTTTAGGATGTGCTCCATATCCTCCCCTTGAAGTCGGCCGGACCGTTGGCTCTCTTGATTGATTAGGACAGCGCCGAACATTGACGGTTCCTCCTTGGTAAAGTTGATAATTTCGTAGGTGCGGTCACCCACCGTCATTTCAGTGGGTAAGGTGGTTCTTATCAACTCGTCACAGAACTCCCTGACTTTCCCAGTATTAACCGGGTCAATCAGAGCTAAAAATCGCTCTTGACCAAGTTGTTCTTGTAAGTGCGCCACACTCCTCCACGGGTTCCATAAGTCCATTTGTCTCACTTTCTGCTCTTTTTTATAAAGAGCTCACTCCTTACCATCGTCGGCAAAGAGGAAAGCCTGATTTGGTTTTAGCTTTCTTTATAAATACTTCCACTTTGAAATATGCACGAAGAAAGCTAAAAACTAATATTGGTAAAGAACTAAAATTAACCCTAGCACATTTTTACATTTTTGTCAAGACTTGCTATTATAATAATTTTTTGCTATATTTATATCAGTCAAATTTTTGACTTTTATTTTTTATATTTTTTTAAATCTGTAATTCGTAATTTTTAATTTTTAATTGATTCTATATGGCTCATAAAAAAGCTGGCGGCTCAACAGTCTACGGCCGCGATTCGCAAAGCAAAAGATTAGGTGTGAAGATACAGGACGGCGACTACGCCAAGGTTGGTTCTATTATTATCCGCCAGCGCGGCAATAAATACCGGCCGGGAAAAAACGTCAAGCAAGGCAAAGACGATACTTTATTCGCCATGACGGCCGGTATGGTTAAGTTCTCCACCAAAAAGATCAGAAAATACGATAACCGGCTGGTAGCGGCGAAATTCGTAAGCGTGATAGCGCAAAAATAAAAAAGAAGGCGAGGAAACGTTTCCTCGCCTTCTTTTTTATTTTTTTAAATTTTTAAAAATCGTCTATTAAAAAATTAAACTCTTTATTCAGGAATGACCATCGGTAATTTTTCTCGTTTTCGCAGAGACGATGTTTAACGCAATTTAAGGCGATATAATTCAAATGTTTATAAAAATCTTTATCGTTGCGGATAACATGGTCATGAAAAGATTGTTGCCAACGGAATCCGGGTATTGCCGATTGATTCGGACCGTGTTTTTTGATGAATAAATTTTTGTATTGTTTTATTTTCCCATTATGATTGTTAATAATATTTGAAAAATTTTCATATTCATCATGAAGGCGAGGATATATATCCTCGCCGTGTTTTTTGATGAATAAATTTTTGTATTGTTTTATTTTCCCATTATGATTGTTAATAATATTTGAAAAATTTTCATATTCATCATGAAGGCGAGGATATATATCCTCGCCTTCATTTATAACAGGGACATCATCATTTATCAAATAATTTATTTGCAACGATGTTGTCCTCTTTAAATTATGCATTATTTCCGAAATATTATACCGGCCGTCCGGTTTTAACATCAAATGAACATGGTCCGGAATGATAACAAACCCATACAACAAAAATTTTTTTAATTTTTTACATAATCGCAAATTCTCCATGAATAATTCGCAAAACAATTCTTCTTGAAAATACGGCCGCCTGCGCTCCGTTACCGCGGTAAGGAAATAAATATAATCCCGATTATAAAATCGTTTTTGCGAATTACGATGAAGCCCTCCCTGCCTCATAAGCTTTTTATTTTCCTTTAATGCACGCCTTGATAAACTCCACGAACAGCGGGTGCGGATTAAGCGGCCGAGACTTAAACTCCGGATGGAATTGTGTTCCTAAGAAAAAGGGGTGATCCTTAAGTTCAATGATTTCCACCAAATCCCGTTCCGGATTCACTCCGGAAATTACCAAACCTTTTTTAGTAAGCAATTCGCGGTACTGATTATTAAATTCATAGCGATGGCGGTGGCGCTCGGAAATCGCTTCCCTGCCGTAAGCCGCGCGCGCTCTAGTTCCTTTGACCAGGCGGCAATCATAAGCGCCCAAGCGCATGGAGCCGCCAAAACGATTTTCTTTTAATAACACTTTCTGCTCCGGCATCAAGTCAATGACCGGATATTTTGTTTTACTGTCTATCTCCGTGGTATGAGCGCCGGCCAGGCCGGCAACATGGCGAGCAAACTCAATCGTAGCCAGCTGCATGCCGTAGCATAAGCCGAAATACGGCAGGCGGTTGACGCGGCAAAATTCTATCGCCCTAATCTTTCCTTCGACGCCGCGCGAGCCAAAACCGCCCGGAATAATAACGCCGTCAAAACGTTTTAATTTTTTCAGCCCGCTTTTGGACTTTTCGTATTGTTCCGATTCCAGCCACTCAATTACCGGCTTGCGGCCGCAGCTGTAGGCGGCGTGCTTGACGGCTTCAATGACGGAAATGTAAGAATCAGTTAAAACAAAATCTCCTGATCCGAAATACTTGCCCACCATACCGATTTTCACGGTCTTTTTCATGGTCTTGACCGCTTTGGCTAACCTGCTCCACTCATGCAAATCGCGCTTCCTGGCCCGCAAAGCGAGCTTCTCTAGAAGTCTCTCGCTAATTTTATCTTTTTCAAAATTAACCGGCACGTCATAAATGCTTTCCACGTTCGGAGCGGAAATCACATCGCCCGCCTGCATGCCGCACATGAACTGAATTTTCTCTTTTCTCTTTTGGTCCAAAGGCACGCCGGCCCGCCCCAAAATAATGTCCGGATGAATGCCGACCGAATTCAAATTCCTCACCGCGTGCTGGGTCGGTTTGGTTTTAAGTTCAGTGCCGCCGGCGCCCAGCGCCGGGATAAAGCTTACCAAAACTACGGCAACGTCCGTAGGATGTTTGAGTTTTAACAGCCTGATCGCTTCTAAAAACAGCAGGTTCTCATATTCGCCAACCGTGCCGCCGATTTCAATAACCACGATTTGGGCCTTTTCTTTCTCCGCCGCCCGGTTGATCCGGTCGATCACCTCTAGAGGGATTCTCGGCACCACCTCCACTTGTTTGCCATGATAGCCGCCACTTCTTTCCTTTTTAATCACCGACAAATAGACGCTGCCGGTGGTCATGTAATTGGCCGAGGACAAGCTGGTATTTAAAAACCGCTCATAATTTCCCATATCCTGGTCGCATTCCATGCCGTCATCCAAGACAAAAACTTCGCCATGCTCGGTCGGATTCATGGTGCCGGCATCAACGTTAACGTAAGGGTCAATCTTGATGGCCGTGGTGCTGAAACCGCACGACTGCATGATGCGGCCGATAGAAGCCGCGGCCACGCCCTTGCCCACGCCGGACATTACGCCGCCGACCACGAAAATGTACTTAACCTGCTTGCCTTGCTTTTTATTTGCCATATGATATTTACAGTACTTACGCACTTTAAATTTCAAGCTGATCTTAAAATAGACTATCAATTAAAAGCAACAAACTATAATGCGAATACTACGAATTAGAATGCGAATTCTGCGAATAATATTTGCGGCATTCGCCTTTATTCGCAAATTCGCATTATATCCCAGTTTTTGCCAAAAATAAATAGTTTATCTTTAAAATGAGCTAAAATTTTTATGTGCGTAAGTAATGATATTTAGTTGTTAGGTATTTTACTTTATAACTTTATGAACTTTATAACTTTTTACCTTCTACTTTTTATTCAATATCTCCACCGCTTTATCCATCTGCGGATCTTTGTTGGCATTATAATCTTCATCGGTAAGATCAACCTCAACATCAGGCGTGATCCCCTGCTCGTTGATATTATAGCCTTTGGGCGTCAACCATTTAGCGACCGTGATTTTTACCGAAGAGCCGTCCTGCAGATCTTCCAAGGTTTGCACCGAGCCTTTACCGAACGTCTTTTTGCCCACGATATTAGCTTTGCCGTCATCTTTTAAAGCGCCCGAAACGATTTCCGAGGCTGACGCGCTCCCCTGATTCACCAGCACTACGGTGGGAAAATCTTTAAGCCTGGCGCGGCCGCGGCTTAAATACTCGTTTTTATTTTCCGGACTAAACTGCTCGGTGACAATCACTCCGCTCGCGATCCATTCACTGGCCACGTCAACCGCGGTATCCAGATAACCTCCGGGATTATTTCTTAAGTCCAAAATAATCCCTTTGGGGTTCAACTCTACCGCCTTTTGCGCCGCTTGCTTGAAAAGTCCTGAAGTATCGTCGTTAAAATTACTGATGGTTATGACAAAAATTTTATCATCCCGCATTTCGGTTTTTACACTCTTGACTAAAATCACTTGCCTGGTAATTTTATAATCCTTGGGTTTTTCAAAACCGTCCCTAAAAATGGTTAAAGTAACCTCCGTATTCTTAGGGCCGCGGATCAGGCTTACCGCTTCGTCAACCGCCAAATCGGCCGTTGATTTACCGTTAATCGCATAAATTCTATCGCCCGATTTAAGGCCAGCCTTTTCCGCCGGCATATCGGCGAGCGGCGCGACGATAGTTATCATATCATTCTTTTTGCCGATTTCAGCGCCAATGCCTTCGAAGGTTCCGGCCAAATCATTGGAAAATTCTTTAGCCACTTTCGGCTCCATAAAGACAGTATAAGGATCGCCGACCGAATCAACCAAGCCTTTTAATGCGCCGTAAAACATGGTTTTGTCAGTAAGCTTATTTTGGTCAACGTATTTTTCTTTTAATAAATCCCAGGTCTGCCAGAATAAGTTAAAATCCACGTCCTGCGTAAGCTTATTGGCCGGAGCCGTAACATATTTGTTATAAATTGAACCGGCATAGTCGGCTTCTTTAAGGCTCAAAGATTTAATCAGCTCGCTTTTCTGCGCCAGTAGCATGCCGCCGCCGAAAGCAGCCAACAGCAAAACAATAATCAGCGCCGCTAAGCCGATTATTTTTCTTGCCGAACGTTTCTTGATAATCGGCTCTGGCGCTGATGTCTGAAAATTATCCATAAAAAAATGCGTTTATTGATTACCATTTAATATTATCATAAGCCGGCCACTTTTGACAAATCATTGAAATTTTAACCGGTTTAAGCTATGATATAACCATAATCAATAATTTAAATGTCTATTTTTATGTCAAAATTTATAATTACCGGCGGCCGACCCTTGGCCGGAGAAATAGAGGTTAAGGGGGCAAAGAATTCAGCTCTTAAAATTCTGCCCGCCGCCCTGCTCACCGAGGAGACTGTATCAATTTCCAACTTACCGGATATTGAAGATGTGCGCCGTTCCATTGAATTGCTTGAGGGGCTGGGCGCTGAAATAAAAAAAACCGGACACAGTTCCTGCGACATAGAAACCAAAAATATCAAAAAATTTGAACTCGGGGAGAAATTGACTAAAAAATTACGCGCCTCAATTATGTTTGTGGCTCCCCTGCTCGCTCGGTTCGGAGAAGTAAAATTTCCTCATCCCGGCGGCTGCGTAATCGGCGCCGGCGAGCGGCCGATAGATTTATTTATTGACGGCTTCGCCGCTTTGGGCGCGGAAATTAAAATTGACGGCCGTTTTTATCATCTAAAAGCCAAGCGGCTGAAAGGAGCGGAATATTTTTTCACGATGATAAGCGTTACCGGAACCGAAGCGATGATTATGGCGGCATGCCTTGCCAAGGGCAGGACAATTTTAAAAAATTGCGCCATGGAGCCGGAAATTTCCGCTTTAATAGAATACCTTAACGGTTGCGGCGCCAAAATAAAAGGAACTGGCTCTCCGACCATAACGATTGAAGGCGTTGACAGATTAAGCGGAGGCAAGTTTACCATCATGCCCGACAGAATTGAAACCGGCACCTTTGCCATCATGGCCGCGGCCACCCACGCTCCTCTTACCATTACTAAATGCCGGCCGGAGCATATTGAATCGCTTTTGGCCACATTGCAAAAAATGGGCATTAGCTATAAAACCGGCACCGACTGGTTAAAAATCATACCCGCGAAAAAATTCAAAAGCCATAATATTAAAACCCACGAATACCCCGGCTTCCCGACAGATTTGCAAGCGTCTTTTACCATTCTGGCGACCCAAGCTTACGGCGTCTCTATGATCCATGAAACCATCTATGACCGGCGCTTGCTTTACGCCGACATGCTCACTCAAATGGGCGCTAACATTATTATGTGCGACCCGCATCGCTTGGTGGTCAATGGCCCGACCCGCCTTTACGGCAAAAGGTTAACCAGCCCTGATTTGCGCGCCGGCATCGCCATGATTATCGCAGCGCTCGTAGCTCAAGGTGAAACGGAAATTGACAATATTTATCAAATTGACCGCGGCTATGAGAATATTTGTGAACGGCTGAAAAAATTAGGCGCGGATATAAAACGGGTAGACTAAAATAACCGAACCAACCAACAATTTTTTTTTCGGGCTAAGCTTACATAAAAATTCTATGACGCTAAGAACAAGGCGCATCTTGAGTTCAATCTTCATCCTTTTTTTCATAATAATCGCCCCGGCAATCATACTCTATGCCGCGGGCTATAAATTTGGGAAAAAGGGCTTTTCCATGGAACGCACCGGCATGTTTATTGTTGAAAGCAAACCCAGGGGAGCGAAAATATTCCTTGACGGCAAAGCGCAAAGAACTTGGCTTGATTCCATCTTGGCCGGCGATCATTATGTCACCACTCCGGCGGAAATTAAAAATCTTCTGCCGGGCGAATACGATCTCTCGCTTGAACTTGACGGCTACTTCAGCTGGCACGAAAAATTATCCATCAACCCCGGCGCTTCCACTCTCGCCAAGGGAATTTATCTATTAAAAAACAGCTTGCCAATTCAGGTCGCGCCCGCCGTCATCCAGGCGATCGGTTTTTCGCCCGATAGAAATCAGGCTTTGATTATAACCGAAGGTAAAATCACGGTTTTCCATCTCTCAAGCGAAACGAAAAAATCAGGCGAACAAAAAGGCCTGGCGGGAAAAAATATTTCCTGGTCGCCCGACAGCCGAAAATTTTTGGTTGATAATTATCTTTATAGCGCCGATAATCTGGATTCAAAGATTGACCTGAATAAACTTACGGCCGGCGCTTTTAACGGCAAATGGGATAATAACGTTTTATTTTACCAGGACAAAACATCTGTTTACCGGCTCGATTCAAACAACCGGCCGGAAAAAATCGCCGGCAATCTTGAATCCAGCGATTACCTAGTCAAAGGCGGCTTTTTATACTTGATCAGCCGGTCAAAGCAAGCCGCCCTCTTAAAAGTGATTGATCTGTCGTCAAACCAGCTGATAAAAAGCATTGATTTGCCCGGTTCAACCGATTATTCCTTTATCAATCCGGCCCAATCTCTAATAAATATTTATGACAGCGGCCATAAAATTCTCTACCTGGTTGACCCCGCGGCCGCCCGCTATTCGCCGATCGTGGAAATTATTAACGATGTGAACACCGCTTTTTGGTATAAAGACGATAGCCTGCTTTACACCAATGACTTTGAAATCTGGTTGTACGATCTGGCGTCAAAAAATAAAACTTTGATAACCAGAATAAGCGAAAAAATCAATAATGCCATCATGCATCCTTACAAAAATTATATTATATATTCCAATAATCAAGCCATCAGCGCGATTGAATTAAACGATAGCGAAAGAAAAAACGTTTTTGAATTAATAAAATTTGATTCCATCGGTCCGTTGGCCTTTGATTCCGCTGGCGAAATCATCTTCTTCTCCGGACGCGTCGGCAACCAGCAAGGTCTGTATAAATTATCGATCCAATAATAAAAAACATCCGTAGAGACACGCCATGGCGTGTCTCTACGGATGTTTTTATTTTACCTTAATTGCCAAATCCATTTATCCAGCTCATCTCTGGTCGCCTTATCTATTAAATAAATATTGTCGCTATCGCCTCTTTTGGCGTAATACAATTCGCCTTTGCTCGCGCCTATCATTAAAACATTACCCGCGCCGTTGCCCGTAGCCTCGATGATGATCAAATGTTTTTCCAGGCCGGTATCTTTAAAAGTCTGTTCGGGTATTGCTTCTGCCTTTAAGCCAGACATGATTTCTAAAATTTTTTCCAGTTTTGCCTGGTTCACGATGAATTTCTCCGGTAAAATTCCGCTCCATCTTCCATCTTGCAAGGCCACGGTAAATTCGCGATTAGGATATTGAAATCTGATTTTATTTATTTTTTCCTTGGCGGTTGAAAAAATGGTTAAATCCCGCCATTCGCCCGGTGTAAGCGCGGTGAGCAAGTCGGCTTTCAGGGAATAAGTCGCGGCCGAATCTGGCATGGAAACATAAACTCCGCTGTAGTCGCTAATTTGACGGCCAACTATAAAATCAACCGTCTGGCCGCCGGCTTGATAAATTTTTACCGACAAACCGGCCGCGTCGGTTTTAAACTCGCTTTTTCTGTCCCGCTTATTGCTAACTAACTCAGCCTCTGACGCGGCCGCTTCTTTCAGGCTCGCCAAGGCTCGCGACATTAAGCTTTGATCGGCGTAAAAATCTTTACTGTCGTTATATTTCCATTTTTCTCCTTGCTTTGACAAATCAACCGCGTTGCCGGCCAAGGTAATTTCAATTTTATCAATTTTGGCCGCGTCAATTCTGGCTAAAATGTTTTTTGGCTTGCCCAGACTGTTCTGCCATTTTTTCAGCGGCCCCTGATAGGCGTAAGCTAAAATTATCAATACTAGCAACACGCCACCCAATATTAAGGTTTTGCGATTCATAAAGAAATAATTTTCAATTTCTAATAACTAATTTCTAATTTCTAATCAAATCCCAAGCCCAAATGACAAATGACCAAATAAATCCTAAATCCCAATACCCAAGGATAAATTAGGACTTAGAGCTTAGGATTTAGTTGGGTTTTGGGGTTTGGTCATTAGGATTTTCATTAGAAATTAGTAATTAGAACTTTATATTATACTCTATCCGCTAATTTCGTTCTTCGCCTTAAAAAGTATCTGGCCAAGCCGAATAATATAACAATTACGGTAAGGCCGAAAATATTGGCGTATCTTATGCCCGCTTTAACCGCTTCGCTCACCTCTTTAATCGGCCGCTCGGTTACGCCTTTGGAGCGGATGGTAATCAACTCATCGCCCAAGCTTACGCTGTCAATCACATTTTCAAAAAACAGCAGGTTGTCCGGATAATTTCTTAAAAAACCATCGCTCGCGAAATCGCTGTCGCCGACTAAAATTAAATGGCCCGGCTTTCCGCCCGGGGCAGAAGAAGCTTGATTAGCAAAGGCGCTAGTAAATTTTCCGACTAAAGAAACGGCTAAATTATATTTTCCCGCAGTTCCATTTTTAATCTGGGCTTGCGGCGACAGATTAAAATTATCCGCTACAACCGCGGCCCGATTGGTGGTCGCGGCCAGATAAGAAACGGTTAAATCTTTGCTTCTATCAACCAAGACGTCAACGGACGAGGCCCAAGGCAAAACCAAACTTTCCAGCTTGGCCACGGCCGCGTTGTTCTGATCAAAACCTGATTTCACGACTTTCGGCCAATACGGATAATCGGTAGTAAAAGTAACAAAGCCCTGGCTGAAAGACGCCATACCGTTATTAACGTCTAGAACCAAATTATTATTTAATTTAACCCCGTAAGCTTCCAAAATTTTATTTAAACCCACGTCATTTTTGCTGGCTTTAAGACCCTGTTCCACGTTAACGCCGTTGGCGAAAATCGCCAAAGCACCGCCATTGATTAAAAACGCGTCAATGGCTTTAAGCTCTTCGTCCGTAAACTTTTCTTTCGCTCCCATGATAATCAAGCCATCCAAATCTGCCGGTATTTTTTTCTCCGCGGAAAAGTCAACCGCCGAGACATTATAAATCTCGCTTAATTTTTGAGCAATCGTGGCGGCGCCGTTGGTCATGCTGGCCGCGCCGTTGCCTTGCCAAAAACCGATGCTCGCCACTTGATTATTGGTTACTTTCTTGATAGCCGAAGTAAGCTGATATTCAAGGTCGCGCGTGTCTCCTACGACCGGTATGGCCTCATGCTTATCGCCATACTTGATGGCCAAACCCATATAGCCGTTAACCACCTGATACTTGTCTTTCTCTAAAACATTAAACTGCAGTTGCGGTATGCCGGCCAGATACAGCTCTTGTTCAGTCGCTTGATCGTTTTTGGGATCAATAAATTCAATTTTCACCTTGCCGCCGGCGTAGCTGGCGTATTCTTCCAGAATATCGCCAACCTCCTGTTTTAAATTCAGGTACTGTGCCGGCAGATTAGAGGAAAAATAGGCTTTGATATTAACCACGTCTTGCAGGCTAGCCACGGTTTTTTTGCTCACGCCGGAAATTGAATAATCTTTATTCTGCGTCAAATCAAAGCGGTAAAAAATATTATAAGAGAAAAAATTAACCATAACTAAAATGCCGAAAACTATGACTATAGTTAACCCCAAATTAGATTTATCTAATATTTTTTTGAAATTCATAAACCAGCTGAATTAAAAATGCAAATCTTAAAAAATCAAAATTTCTAATTCCTAATTGATCTAATAAAATCCCAAACCCCAATGACCAATGACCAAACAATTCCCAAATCACAATAACCAAAAATGAATTAAGATTTAGAACTTAGAATTTAGTTGGGTATTGGGATTTGGTGATTGGGGCTTGATTAGGTCAATTAGAAATTAGAGTAATTAGTAATTTATTTCATACTATTTCCACGCTCTCCGCTCAATCACCCGGACATTGAGCCACAGGAACAAAAAGATAAACGTCAGATAATAGATTACGTCTTTGGTGTCAATCACGCCCTTGGCAATATTATTAAAATGGCTGCCCAGGCCGATAAATTTCATGACCGGCGCCAGCAGTGCCGGCGCGCCGGCTAAAACGAAATCCGCGCCGACAATAAAAATAGCGAAACAAGCGGCCAAACCTAAAATGAAAGCGATGATCTGATTTTTGGTAAGGCTGGAAATAAACAAGCCTAAAGCCAAATACGAGCCGCCTAAGAACAAAGCGCCCAAATAGCCGCCGATCACCGGGCCATTGTCCATGTTGCCGAACCAAGCCACGGAAAGCGGTATGGTGGCGGACAGCAATAAGCTGATAAACAAAAAGGCTAAAGCGCTAAAAAATTTGGCTAAAACCGCCTGCCAGTCGGTAATCGGCAAAGTAAGCAAAAATTCAATCGTGCCGCTTTTCTTTTCTTCGGCCCAAAGGCGCATGGTAATGGCCGGCGACAAGAATAAAAATATCCAAGGTAAAAGCGAAAAATAGCTTCTCATTGAAGCCTGGCCGATCAGGAAAAAAGAGCTAAAAAACAGCCAATTGCCCACAATTAAAAAGACGCCGATAAAAACATAAGCGATCGGAGAATTGAAGTAGGACATCAATTCCTTTTTGAAAAGTATGAAGACAACTTTGAAGTATTGTGATTTATCCATGTTAGAAATTTAAAATGTAAAAAAATTTCTGTCATTGCGAGGAGCCCCGTACTCGGGGCGACGCGGCAATCTCTTTATTTGTCATCCTCGGGCTTGACCCGAGGATCCAGGGGTGAATGGCACAAATGTCTTCTTAAATAATCACATCAATAAACCAGACTTCCTGCGGACTTAACCTGGATTCCCGCCTGCGCGGGAATGACAACGAAGGGTTGACCGCTCGCAATGACAATCTAAAAATTTACTTTATGTTTTGTTATTAGAAATTAATAATTGGCCATTGGAATTTGGGATTTGGGTTTTTTACTTTGTTACTTCCCTGAATGCCTGCTCTAAACTGCCGTATTGCTTTTCCAGCTCGGCCGGACTGCCCTGCTCGACGATCTTGCCGCGATTAATGATGATCACCCGGCTGCAAGTAGCGCTTACCTCGCTCAAGATATGAGTGGAAAAAATAACGGTTTTTTCCTGGCCGATCTTTTTAATCAAGTCGCGAATTTCCACGATTTGATTCGGGTCCAGGCCGGTGGTCGGTTCATCCAGTATCAAAATGTCCGGCTCATGCATAATCGCTTGGGCCAGGCCGACGCGCTGGCGATAGCCTTTAGACAATTCATCAATCGACTGATAAACGACCTGGGCCAACCCGCAAAGGAAAATAACTTTATCAATCCTTTCTTTAATCTTATCTTTACCCAACGACCTGATCTACGCGATAAACTTTAAATCTTCCGATACTTTCATGTCTTCATAAAGCGGCACGGTTTCCGGCAAATAGCCGATTTTCTTCCGGGCGGCTAAAGACTGGCTGGCGACATCCAGGCCATCGATTAACACTTGGCCGGAAGTAGCCGCCCAGAAAGAAGTAATGATTTTCATGGTGGTAGTTTTGCCCGCGCCGTTCGGCCCCAAGAATCCCAAAATTTCGCCTTTGGCCACGTTAAAACCAAGGTTGTCCAAAACCAAATTATCACCGAACTTTTTAGTTAAATTTTTCACCTCAATCATATGAATCCATTGTCATTGCGAGCCGCCCCTGTAATCAGGGCGGCGAAGCAATCTCTGGTTAGAAGCACTCTAAAAATTTTAAGTAAATCTCACCAAGCAAAATTCATTTTGTTAATCAAAGCATTTCATGCTTTATTGGTCTTTCTTTCTTACCAGAGATTGCCGCGTCGTCGCTAACGCTCCTCCTCGCAATGACATTCCACATTTTATCTGAATTCATCCAGCACAACCGTTAAAATTATAATTTTGCCATCGCGGAAAACCCTTAGGCCGATCTTGTCGCCGGGTTTATAATTTTGTATCACTGACAGCAGGGTGGTTTTGCCCTGTATTTTTATGCCATTAACTTCCATGATAATGTCGCCTGGCTTAAGCCCGGCCTGATCTGCCGGCGAGCCGGCCAGCACAGCTGGCCCGCCTGTTTCGTTAGTTGATATCCAGGCGCCGCTGTCTTTGGCTAGCTTGTATTCCTGGGCAATCTCCGGAGTGAGCATGTGGTATCTGATCCCCAGCCGCGGCCTGACGATGCGCCCGATTTCCCGAACCGACTTAATTACCGGCTTGGCGTCATTGACGGGGATGGCGAAACCGACGGAAGAACCGGTTTGATCCGTAGCCACGTTAATGCCTACAATATTGCCGTTTAAATCAACCAGTGGGCCGCCGGAATTACCCAAGTTTATATCTGCATCGGTTTGCAGAACATTATCCAAAGTCTCGGCCTGATTGCCGCTTTGGTCAGAGGCCTCGATACTCCTGCCCAATCCGCTGATAATGCCTTTAGTCGCGCTGTTTTGATAGCGCCCCAGCGTATTGCCGATGGCGATAACCGATGAGCCAATAGACAGCTTATCGCTGTCGCCCAGCTGGACATAAGGCAAATTTTTATCAAAAATCTTCAAAACCGCCAAGTCATTAATCGGATCCTTGCCGATTAACTGGGCGTAATATTGCTTGCCCGAACCCAAAATTATTCTGTATTCAGCGGTCTTTTCCTCGCCGGCGCTCACCACATGCTTATTGGTTAAAATCAAGCCGTCGGCAGAAATAAGGAAGCCGGTGCCCGAACCTTTTTGCACCTTAACCTTTTGCTCGGTCTTTTCTCCGGTGCTTAAATTTATCAGCACCGTGATTTTCTGGTCCACAATAATGATGCTCACCACGGCCGGCATGACTTTATTAATCGCCCTGATGGTTGCTTCTTGGTCGTCTAAACGCAAAGTATCGGCCACCACGCTGGCAATATTCGGGGAATAAAAATTAAGCGCTAGCCAGCCGCTTAGACCGATAAAAAAAATTAAACTGATTAACAAATATTTTTTACTTTTCATAATATGTTTTAAAAATTTTAATTGTCATGATGGCCCAAGGGATATATCGGCCTGTTGTGCCTGGGATGGACTAAATTATGGCCGCCGGATTTTTCATGACCGGATTTCCTTGACTCTTCTGCGGGCTTTGCTCCGCCTTGGCCAAATGTTTTTTCCATAAATTCTTCGCTGTATATTCTTTTTTGCTTCTTGGCTTCTGGCGCATCCGGCTTTTTGAATAAATCCAACTGCTCTTCCGTCGGCGCTGGCGTCGGCGCCGGTTGTTCAAATCTTTTTTTCATAAAATTAACACAGATTTGTTATTTTCTATATTATATCATAACGCAAAGAAAAATCCATGACAACTTTACAAAAATTAAATAATATTTTATTATAACAATAGTCCCGAACATTCGGGATTTTGCTTATAATATCTTAATGTAATTCGTAATTTTTAATTAAGAATTAATTTTGCCGGGTCGTCCAACGGTAAGACAGCGGCCTTTGGAGCCGTTTATCATGGTTCGAATCCATGCCCGGCAGCAAAAACATTTTTTAAAAAACACCGCGAGGTGTTTTTTATTTGCTGTTTTAATTGTAAGAACAAAACTACACCTTTGAATACTTCCCCACCGCCACCAGGCTGGCTAAAAAATTCACCAGGGTTACGGCTAAAAATTCCAGACCGAAAATCATGAAAAAATTATGCTTATAATAAGCTAAAATATTTATATCAAAGCCGTAAAAAAACTTGGCCAAATACGGCTGGAGAAAACTTAAAAACGGATACAGGATGATTATCATTAAAGCCACGCCTAAGAGCGAATAGACAATGCCGGAAATTAAATATGGAGCGCGGATAAACCAAGTTGAAGCGCCGACCAATTTCATGATGCCGATTTCCCGTTTATGCGTATAAATCGCGACTCGCACCGTATTATAAACCACCAGGATGGTTATCAGAACAAAAAACGCGCTTATAATCAGGCCAACCTCGCTCGCCTTGGACGTGATATTATTGATTTTGTCCAGCATGGCTTTATGGTCGTCAAAATTTCTTGATTCAATAATCTGATCATCAAGCTTGTTTAAGCTTACCAGCAAATCGTCATAATTGCCGATATCTTTAGGTTTAATCACCAAGCTGGGCGACAAGGGGTTGTTTCCCAGTTCGGCCAGCGCCTGTAAAATTTCCGGATTATCTTTATGCTTGGCCGTAAAGCTATCCATGGCCATTTGTTGGGAAATATAAGCTACTTCTCTTACCGAATCTAGCTGGCTTACTTTATCTTTTAAAGCCATAATCTGGCCTTCCGCGGCGTCCGATTTCAAATACAAGCTGACATCCACCTTCTCCTTGACCGCGTTAAAAGCGGCCGAACCCAAAACTTTCACCATTAATAAAATATTCACGGACAACAAAGCCAGCACGATAATAACAACGGTAATGATGGATAGCCAAACATTGCGCGCCAAATCCTGCAGACTGAATTTTATGACCCGTAAAAATGAGAGTAGAAACATATGCACATAATGCGAATCAGCGAATATATGCGAATGCCGCTAATAATAAATCAACGTTGTTCGCACATTCGCAGCATTTGCATGCTAATTCGCAGGTTCGTATTATAAAATATATTTGCCCACCGCCTGATCGCCGACAATTTGCCCGTTGTCAATCGTGATCACTCTTTTTCTTAATTTATTCACTACGTCCCGATTATGAGTCACTAAGACAATGGTAGTGCCGAACTTATTTATTTTCTGCAATATTTCAATAATTTCCTCGGCGTTGATGGAATCCAAATTTCCGGTTGGCTCATCGGCTAAAAGAATTTTCGGCCGATGCACTAAAGCGCGGGCGATGACGGCGCGCTGCTGCTCGCCGCCCGATACTTCCAGCGGGTAGCGATTCATCTTGTTTTCCAAACCGACAATTTTTAAAACTTGCGGCACGATGCTGTTTATCTTGCTGGGCGGCTCGCCGCAAACTTGCAGGGCGAAACAAACGTTTTCAAACAAAGTTTTGCGATGCAATAATTTAAAATCCTGAAACACCACGCCGATTTGCCGCCGTAAAACCGGAATTTCCGCTTGTCCGATATCGGTTATATCCCAGCCGCCGACTACGATTTTCCCCTGGCTTGGTTTTTCTTCGCCGATCAACAATTTCACCAGCGTGGTTTTGCCCGTACCGGACTGGCCGACGATGGAAACAAATTCGCCCGGCTTGATATGTAAATTCACTTTATATAACGCTTTGATGTCCGGTGAATAAATTTTAGAAATGTTTTCCAGCTTAATCATAATATTCTTGATTGTCATTATCGGCAATAATATTGTTTGCTTGCTTTATTGTTTTATTGTTTTCAATCCATACTTCAAAAGCTCTTCGGTCTCATCAAAGCTTTTGTCGCGGCTGTCGGCTCCCATGATAACGGCGATCACCTGCCCGATCTTATCATTCCCCGACCTGGCCATTAAACAATACCCGGCTTCATTAAGATAACCGGTCTTGGAGCCGGTGATATTCAAATCGCTCACCGCCAAGAGCGCGTCGGTATTGGTTATGGTATGAACTTTTTTGCTGCTGATAGTGGAAAATTTATACTTGTGCATGGTGCTGGCTTTCTGGACGATCGGATTGGCATAAACCTCTTTACTTATTATAGCATAATCCAGCGCCGAACTCACGTTTTCCGGCGACAGCCCGGTCGGTTCAATAAAATGAGTTGACGAAGCGCCCCAGCCGGCCGCCGCTTCATTCATGGCTTTGATAAAATCGGCGCGAGCCAAACCGCTGGTGCGCACTAAAGTCTCTATCGCGTTATTGGCCGAGCCAACCAGGGCCGCATAAAGCAAATCTTCCGCGGTTAAAGTCTCGCCGTCCGCCAATTTCAGCCTGGCCGACTCCCATTTATTGTCAACATACTCATAATTATATTCTTCGTCCCGCGCGCTATACGCCACGACTTTATTCAAACTCGGCCTGGTATCTATAAAAACTTTGATGGCCACGAGCTTAGTAAGGCTGGCCAAGGGCAAGGTGCTAGTGGCGTTTTTCTGCCAGAGAATCTCTCCGGTAAATTCATTTATTAAAACGGCTGATTTAGCCGTCACTGCCGGCTCGCTCTTTGCTCCAAAATCGCTTAGGCCCAAAGACCGGCCGGTCTTCTTGGCGATAACGAGCGGCTCAACTCTGATTTTTATCGTGCCCTTTTTTACGCTGGAAATTTTTTGAAAAGCGGTTTTCTCCAAATCAACCACCCGATCGGGAAACAATTTTCTTTCCGGCCCAAAATCATTAACCACCACGTCCACTGATTTGCCATTGTCCAAATTATAAACTCGCAATTTTGAGCCTTTGGGAAAATCCGGCGAGGCCGTAAAATTGCCCTTTTTATAGCTATACCAGCTGGCCTTGCCGACCACCAGGGCGTTGGGATTGTCAAAAACCGCCAATCTGGCAAAATCAAAATTAATCGCGCATCTTACGGCGCTCTTATTAAAAAGATCTTGACAAACCAGCGGCCGCCAGGAGGCGTAATTTTTATCATAGAAATAAATTTGCTTATAATAATTTGAGTTTTGATGATATTTTATTTCTATAATTAGCGATTTTTTTCCGTCATAAGCCGCTTTGTTTAAAAATTCAAATTGAAAAATACCGCTTAATTTGTTAAGCTGCCACGGCAGACCCATGGCCTCGTCCACCTTGCTGATTTCCACGCCGCTGGCGTCTTTAACCGCGCCTTTGGGCAAACTAAGATTAACCTGGCCGTCAAAAGCCTTGATGGCATAACCTTTATCCGCCGTCGCTTTATTGATGTTCATATAATATCGATTTTCCGCTGGCGCTTGGCTCTCTGCCGCGTAAACAAAACCACCGGCTATTTGAGCCAGCAGTAATATCAGAAAGAATATTATTGGTTGCGCCAGAATTTGACTTTGCCTTGCCATACAAATATAATTATAACATAAAAGCTAAAACAAATCCCAATGACCAAATTCCAAATCCCAATTCGAAAATTGTAAATCGAAAATCATAAATCCCTTGGCGGGATTAGTACAATGGTAGTACATCTGCTTCCCCCGCCCGCTTCGCCTGCGCGAGTGTAGTATAATGGTTATTATGCAAGCTTCCCAAGCTTGAGACGGCGGTTCGATTCCGCTCACTCGCTCAAACGAAGCGCAGGCGGGCGCGGCAAGCAGAAAACGCGAGTCCGATTCTCGTATCCCGCTCATGCGAAGCGCTGGCGGGCAGGCAAGCTTGAGACGGCGGTTCGATTCCGCTCACTCGCTCCTATATCCTATTGATATTATGCCCGGATATATGATATAGTTTAAAACCAGTTTAACAATCAGCCGATGTAGCTCAATTGGTAGAGCAGCGGTATCGTAAACCGCAGGTTATCGGTTCAAGCCCGATCATCGGCTCAAATAAAAACAGCTCTGGCGCAACACCGGGGCTGTTTTAATTTATACTTAGTTCGCCAAAATAAACACACCGACATTTTCCAGCTTTTTATTTACATACTGTTTTAAGGTCTGCGCGCTTACAAAAAGATATTTTAGGCCCAGCTGGCCGTTTTTATCATCAACTCTTTCCACAATATAATAACCGTCGGCTCGAGGAATGATCTTGCTGATTTGCCCGATCGCCAGTTCTAAAACCGATGGCCCGAACTTTTCCGCCGCGCCAACGGCGCCATAATACGCGCTATCGTTATATTCATCCGCGTACCTGCTTAATTGCTCAATTTCGCTTTGGCCTTTAAGCAACCCGCCAATCTTGTCAATTCTGGAAATGCCGACTTGATTGAAATCTTTGTCCAAGACATATTTTATGGCCAAATCGCTCGCGGCAATATCGAAAGGCAAACCGTATTTTTTCTCCAAATCGCGCAAAATTACCAATCCGGCCAAATATCTCTTCTTCTCGCTAAAATTCAAGCCTGAATAATTTTGGCCTTTTATTTTTTTGAAATCATTATAGCCGATTATCCCTCGGTTGGTAATAACCGCCGGCACGGGTATGAATTTAAGCGCCCGGCCGACAATCACGCCATCGCTTGCCGTTGTTCTTAACACCACCAAACAAAAACCCGCATAAGCGATGGCCAAGATCAAAACTGTCATCACAAAAGCGGCGGCGATATGGCATTTAACCACGATATAATAACTCCCGGCCCTAATCTTAAAAATTTTTTTAAACTTTCTCCAGGCTTTCTGACGCTTAACTTTTTTCTTTACCCGGGCCGCGAGCCAAGCCGCTTTAAGTTCCTGCTTAATCCTTTTTCTTTCCGCCGCGCGTTTCTTTTTTTCCAAATCGCGCTCCGCTCTAGCTCGCTCTGCCGCCAGTCTTTCCGCTTCTTCCAGCGCTATCCTTTCCTCCCACCTCTTTTCTTCTTCCGCTTTCAATTTTTCTTTAGCCTCAAGCTTGGCCTGCCGGGCGATTTCTTTTTTCTTTTCTGCTTCGCGTTTAACCGCTTCGGCCAATTCACGGTTTTTCTTTTCCTCAAGCTCGCGCTCTTGCCTTTTAGCTTCCGCTTGTTTTATTTTTTCCTGTCGTACACGCTCTTTTTCCAGCCGCACCGCTTCCTCTTTGGCCTCTTGCTCCTTGGTTTTTTCCTCTTTGGCCTGCCGCTCCTTTTGCAGCTGATACTGCTTCTCTTCGGCGATAACCTTTCTTCTTTCCTCTTCCTGCCGTTTTATCGCCTCGGCAAGCCGGGCATTATCCGCGGCGGTCTTAACCGCTGATCTTTTAAACTCTTCTTCCGCGCCGCTCGCGACGGCGGAACGCGGCGCCTCACTGCCCGCGTCAAGTAAAGCCGCTTTGGGAACGGCCGGCTTCTTAAACGCCACCGCCTCTTTTTTCTTAATATTGCCTAAACTTCTTAAATTTAAACCATCAACTTGCGGAGACGGCTTCGCCGTGTTTGGATTTACCCGCGCCTTAACCGCCGCGGCATCTCCTTCGCCAATGTAGTTTAAAACTATTTTACGGTATTTTTTTATGTCGTCGGGATTTAATTTTTTTATGCCGTCTAAATTTTTTGCCATATAAGCGACAAATTATTTATCTAAAAAAATAATTCAACCATTTTTCACGATTAGATAGCTGCCGCGGCGGTTCTGTTTTATTATTATACCCCGGAATATTAAAAATTTGATCATTGGAAGAGGAGCCGGCTAAGCTCAAATCGCCGGCAGCGTCTTTTATTACCATTAATTCTTCGCCCGGCTTCTTTAAATTAAAATTTAACCTGGCCTGTTCTTCGGCGAATTGGTCGGAGCCAAAGTCAGAAATCATTTTTTTCAAAGCCTCGTTCTTGTCCTCTAAAGCGGTAATTTCTTTTTTAAATTCGCTTATTTCTTTATTAATCCCGTACTGCTTCATGGCGTTTTTCGCGAAAGGCCAGCTTATTAAAACAATTGCCACCAATCCAATCAGGCTAAAAAATTTTTGACTAAAAAATATCTTTTTAAAAATGCTTTTATGATTCCTGTTCACCATATAATTTTATAATACTACTATTATACCAATAATCGGCCAGAAGAGCAAAAGGTAATTTAAGTTAAAATAGGCCAAAACCATGCCCGGAGAGATAATTTCCAAAAAAGTAAAAATTAAAATCGCGCCGGTTAGGGCGTAAAACAGTTCCTGCAAAAAATTATGGATAAATAATTTCATATTATCGGCCGAAATATTTTTTTAACTTCTTGATCAGGCTGGTGCCCGATAAATCAACCTTGATTTCTTTAATAGCCAACATGCCGGCATTGGCTTCTTCGGCCTTCAAGCCGGGCAGAGAAATTAAAAATTGGTATTTGCTCTTTTCCTGATAAGCTTTAGTCAAATCAAAATCCGCCGTTGCTTCATACCATTCCCCGTCAACCGCCGGACTTTGGTAGGCCGTCAAAATGTAGTTGATTTGTTCTTGATTGATATCAAGATTGCCATCAATATTTTTCAGCCGCGGATCCAAAAGGCTCTGTTCGCTAAAAGCGAAAACGCCGTCGCCGGAAAGAATGATATCAGGCTTCGCCAGCTTGATTGCTACCGGCTGGCTGGCGGTTTTCAAGGAAAACTGCCTATAAGTTTCTTTAAGATCAATAATTTCCTGGCCAACTTCTATTTTGCCCAAGCTGGCCGGATTGATCGTTTGGGCGCTCAAGAGCCGGCTGTTGCTGTATAACACCCTGGCGGTTTCGCCGCCTTCGCCCAGCCAAACTTTATTAATTAAAGAAAACTGGCTTTGCTGGCTAGAAATCGTTTTGCTAACGATGTCATCGTTAGCCACAAAACTCACTCGATAAACGCCCTCTGGCAGATTAGGTATCTTAAAGCTGGTTTGGCGCTCCGAATCGGCCGCCGCGTCATCAGCTACGTGCCTGGTATAAATCAAGCCGGCGGCAGAATAAACTTTAATATCCACCGGATCATTATCCGCGTTAAGATTCAAATCGTTAAAATCAAACGAATAATTCAAATCTTCATTTTTTATATAAGTATAAAATTGATAAGCGCCGCGGAAATTGCAATTATAAATTTTAATTTCCGGAGTAGGAGCATATTTATCAAGTAAAAATTCATGATCCAATTTATAATCATACAAGCCGATTTCCTGATAAGGCGGCAGATTGCTTAAAAACTTTTCTATGGTGTCGTATTTTTTGTCGCGTTGAATCAGCCGGGAGCCGTCCGCGCCATTAACTACCGGCCAAACCAAAGCCAGCTGATCAACCACTTTATTCTGCAAGGGCTTTAAGTCATAACTCCAGGCCACCTTGTCGTTCAAGATGCCTAACTCCAGCACCGGAAAATCGGTGGTGTTTTTAAATTTGACCGTTACCCGAGCTTTTTCAAAGCGCCGCGGCACAGCTAAGGAAAAGTAGGCCGGGTCGCCCTTAATCTGCGTTTCACCCCGGGCCGCAACCACTCGGTCGGCCGGCGTTAATTTGCCGATAAAATAACCGGGCTGATCAAAATTATAGGTATAGCTGATTTTACCTGAAGGCACGATTTTCATGTACATAAACCAGCCTGCGGCCATAACCGCGGCTAGCCATAAAAATATCCTGATGATTATTAAAACTCTCTTAGGCATAGCTAGCTGAAAAATTTTTATTTTCTAATTCCTAATTTCTAACCAAATATTTTAATTATTGAAAATTAAAAATTATAAATTGCTTTACAGGCTGCTAAACAGTACCAAATACTCTCGCGCCGTTTTTTCCCAGCTGAATTTTTTCGCTTGTTCCAGGCCGCGCGCGATTAATTTATTTTTTAAAATTTCATCGGTTAAAATTTCCGCCAAACCGCGGGCGATGTCATTAATATTATGCGGGTTGACCAGCAAAGCGGCCTCACCAACCACCTCGGGCAAGCTGGAAGCATAGCTGGCGACTACCGGCAAGCCAGAGGCTTGAGCCTCAAGGAGCGGCAAGCCGAAGCCCTCATAAAACGAAGGATAAACAAAAACTGAAGCTAAATTGTATAAAAAAACCTTATCTTCGCCGTCCACGTAATCTAGAAATTGAATATCATCCTTGAACTTAGACTCTTCCCGCGCCTGATATATTTTTTTATTTTTCCAACCACTGCTTCCGGCTATGATCAATTTTATATTTCGTAATTCGCAATTGCTGATTCGCAATTGATTATACGCTCTAATAATGCCATCAACATTTTTCCGCGGCTCAACCGTTCCCAGATAAAGTATAAACTTATCCGGCAGATGGTATTTATTTTTCACTGCTATCAGCCTGATTTCATCAGCATTTAGTTTGGAAGATTGAACATCGTGATTTGTTTGATCATTGGTTATTGGGATTTGGGATTTGGTCATTTTCCTGTATTCAGCTCCCACTCCCGAATAAATCACTTTCACCTTGTCCGGCGCCACGCCGCATAATTTAACGATGTCGCGCTTGGTATTTTCCGAAATGGCGACAATACAGCCGAATCTTTTAAATAACTTTTTGACATTGATCATCCGATGCCAAAAATTTTTTCGCGCGGAAAAAAATTCCGGATATCTCAAAAAGGACAGATCATGAACCGTAATGATGCTTTTCGCTCCCGCCGACATGCCTAGGAAATTAATATGCGGCATGAAAAAAAGATCAACGCCCAGTTCCCAATCCAGCCGCGGCCAATGAAAAATTTTAAACAGAAAATAATTCAAAATTTTATTGGGATAATTATATTTGACCATTGCCACTTTATCGCGCGCAAAATTCGGCATATTTGGGCAGTCGCCAAAACAATTATAAAAAAGCTGGTACTCATTCTTCGCGTCCAGTCTTAAAATCTCCCCGACCAAGTTAAAAACATACTCGGACACGCCGCTATAGCGCGCGTCCATCAAAGTTCTTATGTCAATGCCAATTTTCATTTGTTTTGCTTTCGCGCCGCTATGAATAAATTATCAAAATTTACTTTTTTAAAACTTAACCAAAACATAATTCTTGAAAAATGATACCATAAATTCTTTAAAAAAATATTCCGCCCGCTCCCTGAACCAGAGATGCTTTGAATCGGATGCAGATGCGTAAAGCTCACCGACTGAAAATTATTCCTTCGCAGAATCATTGGCAGAGTTTTTGTTGTGTAAATATTCAGGTGATCCCTAGCTTCCAAATAATGAATTTTTGGCTTCATTCCATAAATTAACTTTTTTATTCTTGCTTTGAATAACTGAACTTTAGCGTTGGGCGTATGGATGAATAAAATTCCATCGTCATGCAAAACCAAATTTATGTAATTCAACATCACGTCCGGGCTGGGCAAATGCTCAACAACATCCCATAAAGTGACAATATCAAAATAATTTTTTGGAAAATCAGCTTCTTCAACTTTTCCGGAAAATATATTGTTTAATTTTAATTCAGTTTGAGCGAAATTAACCGCCGCCTTGGATATTTCATAACCGAACGCCTCCCAGCCTTGGTAATGGCTTACCTTTTTTACAAAAAAACCCAGGCCGCAGCCGACATCAAGCAACTTTCCGCTTTTGCCGGCGATATATTTGCTGCAAAAATCATCATACATTTTCTGGTGCGCCTCATTCCACCAAAAATTATCGTAGCCGATAACTCCGTTGCCAAAATAACCGTCATAATATTGATCTCCACCGTAAGCGGAAAAGAGCTGGCCGCAGACAGCGCATTGATAGACATCAACGCCCAATTCATTAAACACGACTTTATGTTTATCGCTTTGGCAGATTGCGCATTTCATAATAATCTTAATTACCGGTTTTAAACTTCCCCCATTCTCGGCCGATCAGTTCGCTGATTTCTTTTTTAAATCTTTCCACGCCGAATTGTTCGGCATGCTGCTTGATAATTTTAGGGTCAAACTTTGAACTGTTAAAATTATTTATCGCTTGCGCCAGGCTGGCCGCCGTCTGCTCGTTAAAAAATATGCCGCTTACGCCGTCCTGCACGGTTTCCAGCGCTCCGCCCGAAGCGTAAGCAATTACCGGCCGGCCGCTGGCCATGGCCTCAACGGCGGTAATGCCAAAATCCTCTTCCTGGGGATAGATAAAAGCCAATGCTTGGCCATAAAGCTTGGCTTTGGTTTCATCGTTCACTCTGCCCAGGAACTCAATATTATCACACCCTCGCGCCAAGTTTTTTAAGCGCGGCAAGTCCACGCCATCGCCAAAAATTTTTAACTTTTTGCCGGCCCGCTTAAACGCCTCAATCACCAGATCAACTCTTTTGTAAGGCGCCAGCCGGCCGCCAATCAAAAAATAATCTTCCGTGGCTGGAGCGATTTTAAATTGTTCCACTTCTACCGGAGGATAGATCACGGTTGATTCTCTCTTGTAATATTTTCTAATCCGCCCGGCCACGAAGCGCGAATTGGCGATATAGGCGTCCGCCCGGTCAGCCGCCAACTTATCCCACATCCTGATATAATTTAACGCCAAAGAAATCGCTTTTTTAAAATACTTGCTGTATTTCAGCTCGTTAATATATTGATGAGTATCGCTCCAGAGATACCTGGTGGGCGTATGGCAATAACAAAGATGCAGGGTATGGCTGGAGGTGATCACGCCTTTGGCGAAAGAGCTGGAATCGGAAATCACCAAATCATAGCCGCTTAAATCAAAAAATTCCACGGCCATGGGCATGAATGGCATATACCATTGGTAATGCGAAACGCCGCCGGGCAATTTCTGAATAATGGAAGTTTCAATCTGGCGATGGCGGTAATATTTGTCAGCGTATTTTTTTTCGTAAAGCAAAGTAAAAATCGGCGCTTGGGGAAATAAATCCGCCAGCACTTTTAAGACGCGCTCGGCCCCGCCGTCTTGAGCCAGATGGTCATGGATTAAGGCTACTTTCATGGAATAATTTAAAGTGTAAAATATAAATTTCTAATATCTAATTTACCTAATCAAGCACCAACGACCAAATCCCAATGTCCAATGACCAATAAAATTCCCAACCCCAAGTCCTAATTTTTTCTTAGGATTTAAAATTTGGGGTTTTGTTGGTCATTGTGGTTTGGAATTTGGGATTTTATTAGATCAATTAGGTTAATTAGAAATTAAAAGTTTTTATCTTAAAATTTTGCATTGCATTTTCCACTTTCCATCATTCCACTTTCCTCTTTTTGAACACCGCCAGCGGCGTGCGCAAGATGATAGATAAATCCAAGCCCAAAGACCAATTCTCAATGTAGAAGCTGTCCAGCTTTACTTCATCCTCAAAGCTTAAGTCGCTGCGGCCGGAAATCTGGGCCAAACCGGTAAGGCCGGGCTTGACGGTAAGCACTTTTTTATGATGCCGTTCATACTTGGCCACTTCTCTGGGTTGATGGGGCCGCGGACCGACCAGGCTCATGTTGCCGATGAAAATATTGAAAAATTGCGGCAGTTCGTCAATGCTCCAGCGCCTGATAAATTTTCCCACGCCGGTAAGCCTGGGATCGGCGGCGATTTTATAGACCGGGCCAAGCTTGCTATTGCGCTCCGCGATTAATTTTTTTTCCAGCTCCAGGGCCTCGTCCTTGCCGTATTCGTCGCCGACGCAATACTGATAAATCATGGACCTGAATTTAAACAGCTTGAAAACGCCATTCCTGGAAACGCGTTCATTTTTGTAAATTACCGGACCGCGCGAATCGATTTTAATCAAAATGGCGGTCAAAATAATAATCGGCGAAAAAATTATGATCAAAAACAATGATAAAATAATGTCAAAAAATCTTTTGATAATTCTGCCCCAGCCGTCTAAGGGCGTTTCTTTCACCTCTACGACAGGAATGCCGGCAATTTCCCTTACCTCGGTCTTTAAAACTTTGGCGCCCAATAAATCGGCCGCGTATTTAAACGTT
>JAQTVB010000028.1 GCA_028707005.1 Patescibacteria group bacterium | reverse complement strand
TGTAAATCGTTACGATAGGAAACTTTAGTGTCCTACCGCTGTTTGACTGATGCGCTCTAATGATATTTATCAATGAACCGGTAAAAGATTGCTAACATCTGAACACTTGATTTAATTTATAGGTAAAATTATTATCCTTTCTTTAGCCTAACTGATTTAAGTTTAGCACTTTTCGGGAAAAAAGCCAACGAACTTAAATTTTAACCATTTACTTATTCATCTTATCAATATCTTCCTGATAGGCTTCGGCCCGGGCCACGACGCTGTCGCCGTAAAAGCTGTATTTGGCATTGGTGGAGCCGGAAAAATAGCGCATGGCCGCGGCCCACTCCCCGCTTTCGGCAGTGGCGCCGCCGGCCGCCAATTTTATGGCCGCGGCTAAAAAGGCGTCGCGGATATCCCAGGGATTGGCCGGCTTGCCGGTCACGGCCGACACCTTGTCTTTATAGCCCAGCCAGGTTGAAGGGATGAATTGCGCCGGCCCCATGGCGCCGCCCCAGCCGATCCGATTCCCGTTTTTATCGCGCATCGGGCAGGAAATGGGTGTGACGTCGGGATTCATTTTCAATTCGTCGGTGATAATTAAAAACTTAGGCTGATCGCGAGTCGGGTTCATGACAACCTTCCAGCTCTTTTCCGGCGGATCACCGGCCCGGTTGCAGGTTCCCACATTTTTTCCCAAATTTGATTCCTGGGTTAAAACCGATAAGAGAAAAGCGGCGCGCACTCCGCTTTGCGCCGAAGCCCAGCTGGCGATAGAAACGGCTTGGCCGAAATTGATCTGCTCGGCCACTTCCAAAAGCTGATACATCCGGCTCTTAATCGCTTGCGCCTCTTTCTGGGAATCGCTGAGCATTTTTTGGTAGTTGCTTTCTTTGCCCTTGGTTTGCTTTAATAAATTATCCTGCTCTTTGGCCGAATCGGCCAAATCATGCCGCTGCAGCTCCTGGATAGATAACAAATTTTCCGTCTCCTCCTGCTGATCATTCAGCAGCGTTTTTTGCTGATTAAGTTGCTCATTGATCGCTTGGGCTTCTTTAAGCAATTGATCCAAACCGCGGATCACCTGGTTATAGCTTGCTTCACTGTCAATCAGGCTCATCAAATTTCCGCGAGTCGCCAGAAGATAAAGCAAAGTATAATTATCCTGTTCATAAATCAACTCTAAAACCCGGCCGATTTGCTCTTTCAGGCCGGCGCGCTTGATTGATGTCTGATCAATATTAATGATCGTCGCGGTTATTTTACCGGCCAGATCTTCAACTTTCAAAGCCGTGGCTTTTATCTGGAGAGTTAAAGCCGCTTGCTTCTTTTGCAGCCGCGTAATTTTGTTAATCAGAGTATTTTTCTGACCCTTGATGCTTTTTAATTCTTTCTGATACTGGCCGATCTGGCTTTCAATGTCTTTGAGCTGCCGTTCCAGCGCCTGCTGCTGCTCCGCGACCTGCGCCAAAGCCGCCGCGCTGTCGTCAGCGGCCAAAGATGGGGCCTGCGCCGAAAGAATCAAGGCAGCGCCGGCCAAAATGATAATATAAAATTTAATTAATCCTCTGCTCATATATAAAACTTGCCAAGGCGTAAGTTATAATATTATACCATTTAACGGCTGCTGGCAAAAATGCGTTCAGACGATTTATATAAAAATAACCCGCTGCAAAACGGGTTAGCCTGAATAATGCGCCGGATTATTTTTTAAGTTTTATCTTTGTTTTAACGTTGTCCGCGATGCTGGAAATATTTTTCCTCGCCCGGACGAAAAACTTATTCATCGTCTTCCTTAATTCGTCTTTAACATACTTGGCGTTTGTATATTTTGATTCATAGCCCACTAACTCCATGAAGCCTTGCCCCTTGGCTTCCCGGCCGCCAAACAGGCCGCCGACTTCAATCGGACCTTCCCAATAGTTGATTGAGCCGAAAACCATTTCCTGCTCTCTCGCCAAAGCGCGAGTCGTTAAATTAACCAGCCCGTCGGGCGTTTTTATATTCCAGGCCAAAGGATAGGAAGCTTTGGTTTTTGGGCTGACCCAAACTTCGCCCGCGGGAGTAAAGATCGCCTCTTTAAAATGTTTCTGCGCGCCATCGGGATATGAAATGCTGATCAAATGATTTTTAAAGCCCCGATCTTCATATTCAAAACAAACCAATTCCGTTTCCTTATCCAGCTGAACGGAAAACCAGGTCCATTTGTCTTTTGAATAAGCCGTATTGGCCCATTGGTGGTCCATCCAGGCCTTGCCCCGGACTTCAATCCACCGGTTTTTAACTTTAATACGGCCCTTAGCCCTTAAGCTGGTCAAAGAGTAGTAATAAGTGTTTTTGGTTTTAAGATCCAAAAATCCCGCGCCGCCTTCAAGCAGAGGCGGTTTGGCTGAGACGAGTCGTAAATCCGTGTTTTTATCTTTTAGATGATAAACGAATTTTTCCGTTTCTTCAATCACGCAGTTGGTGTAGCCGGCCAAAAGGTTAAGGCTGATATGATTGATGAACAGCAAAGGCTTGGAAAAACTGTCTTCCGAAACCATGTTGGCCAATTCAATGTTGGGATAAAATTTTCCGCGGCTAATATCGGAAATGGCCGAATGATAAAAATAAAGTATGGCCACCGGCACGTTGGCGATAAAAGGGATTTTCACTTTTTTAACATCGGCGCGAAACAGGCAACTCATCAACGCGTAGTCGCCGCCGTCTTGGCCGCTCAAGCGGCCGTTAAAATACCACCACTCAATAATATGGTTATGGACCGATTCATCTCGGGGAAATTCAATTGGCTTATAAACTGCCGGCATAAAATAAAAATTTTTCCGTTCTGGCAATGATAAATTCAGTATAGCACATCGATAGGAGGGGTCGCCAATTAACGCCAAAATAAATTCATAACGCCAAAATTCGCCAAATCCTTAAAATAAAATTCTAGCGAACTCTGGCGATTTGCATTTCTTGGCGGCCCTTTGGCGGCAGCTCCCAATCATAGCTTGTTCAAAATCTGTTGGACAAAGAACCTAAAATAACATAAAATTACTACAGATAATAAATAGCTGGGAATATGAAACCATCAATCAATCCAACCCGCGCCGCTTTGTTAAAATACGATATCCGCGCTCTAGCCGTGATCGCCGACAAATTAAAGGCGCTGGGCGCTGATATTTGGGCCTGGGAAAATATCGGCGACCCGATAAAACAAGGCCACGTCGTGCCGGACTGGATAAAACAAATTTTGCAAAAAGTCGCCGCAGACAATGCCAATTGGGGCTACTCGCCCACCGAAGGCCTGTTGGCGACGCGCGAATTTATCGCTAAGGAGGCGAACGATAGCGGCTTGCCTTTGGATAAAAACGATATCGTCTTTACCAGCGGCCTGGGGCATGGCATCAATACTCTATACCAAGTGACTGCCGGCAGCGGCTGCCGCGCCATTCAGCCCGCGCCCGCTTATCCGGCGCATTCATCCAGCGAAGCTTTCTTCGCCGGCCAGCCGCCGATTTTTTACCGTTGCGACCCGCGCGACAATTGGCAGCCGGATTTAAATGACTTGGAGAAAAAACTCAGAACGCATCCGGAAATCGGCTTTATTTTAATGATCCTACCCAATAATCCGGCCAGTGTCTGCTATAGCGATGAAATCTTACGAGGCGCGGCTGGCTTGGCCAGAAAATACGGGCTGGGCATCATTTCTGATGAGACATATCTGAAACTCGTTTACAAAAATCAAAAACAAACCAGCCTGGCGAAAATCATGGCGCAGGGCGAACCCTTTCCTTTGATAATCATGAAAAGCTGCTCCAAAGACATCCCCTGGCCGGGCGGACGGGCCGGCTGGCTGGAATTTTATAACCTGGGCCATGACCAAAATTTCACGGAATTTGAAGAAACCATAAAACAAAGCCTTAGGGTCCAAGTCTGCTCCACCACCATGGTGCAGGCCGCTTTGCCGAAAATTTACGGCGACCCGCGCTACGAAGCCCATCTTAAAAAATTTATCGCCAAGCTGGAAGAGCAAAGCGCCTATATCTCGGATGAGCTCAATTCCCTGCCGAGCATTTCCTGCGTCCGCGGCCAGGCGGCGTTTTATCTCTCCGCCGTTTTCCGGGAGAACACGCTTAAACCCGGCCAAACTCTCTTGATTGAAAACCCGAAGGTTAAAGCATATATTGAATCCTTGGTCAAAGAGCCCGGTCTGGCCCTTGATAAACGTTTCGCGCTCTACTTAATGGCCGCCAAAGGCATTTTTCTCACCCCGCTCTCCAGCTTTGAAGGGCCGCTCGGCTTCAGGGTAACCACGCTTAAAACCAGCCTGGCAGAAACAAAAAAAGTCTATGGCGCGCTAAAACGGGCCATCGCAGAGTACCTGGGATCATAAAAATGGCAAGCGAAAAATGGACGAAATTTTAAATTTTAGATATAATTTCTCTTATGAGCAAAAACAATGTCAATAAAATAATCCGGGGGCTGATCGTCTCGGATTTTTTTCTGTTTTTTTCCACCGGTTTGCTGGCGCCGATCTTCGCCGTTTTTGTCTTGCATAACGTTGAGAATAAAATAGAAGTGATCGGCTACGCGGTGTCAATTTATTGGCTCGTCAGGGTGATCACGGTAATTCCTTTCAGCAGTCTCATGGACAAGCTAAAAGGAGAAATGGATGAGTATTATTTCATGATCATCGGCACTTTAATCACTTCCTGCGTTCCTCTGTTTTACATTTTTTCCAACGCGCCCTGGCATATTTATCTCGTGCAAATTATCAGCGGTTTGGCCAACTCCATGGCCGTACCGGCCTGGAGGATACTGTTCACCAACCATATAGACAGCCGCATTATCGGCTTTGAGTGGTCGCTTGAAGACGTGGGCGTGGGCGTGGCCACGGCCGTGAGCGCTTCGTTGGGCGCGTTTATCGCCGATAGATTCGGCTTTGACATCCTGTTTGTAGCCATCACTGTCTGCGGCTTGATCGGCACTTTCATTCTTCTGCCGCTAAGCCAAAACAAGCGGGCCGTGATTAAAATGTTATTCCGCCACCGCAAGGGCGATAAAGCTCCCTTTAAAATTGACGATATAAAATAATAATACGAATTACGAATTAATTACGAATATACGAATGAATGCAACGCAAAACATAATCAAGGTAGATGGCGCTGATATCAGTATTCGTAAATTCGTATTGTATTCGTAATTCGTATTACTACTATGCTTAATTTTCTCTGGCTTTTTCTTGCTCTTGCTTTAGTTGTCAAAAGCGCTGATTATTCCATCCGCTATGCCGCGCGGCTGGCGCTGAGCCTCAAGCTTTCAAAATACGTTGTCGGCTTTACCATCGTGGCCGCGATTTCCGCTCTGCCCGAAGCCCTGATTGCCGTTTCTTCCTCTTTACAGGGCATTCCTTCGTTCGGGCTGGGCACTCTCTTAGGCTCTAACGTCGCCGACCTTTCCGTGGTTTTCGCCTTGGTGGTTTTAATCGCCGGACGCAGCCTTAAAGTGGAAAGCGAAATTTTAAAAAATCGGCTTTACTATACCATCGTCCTGGCCGCACCGCTTCTTTTAGGCCTAAACGGCTACTATTCCAGGGCGGAAGGAGCAAGTTTAATCGCTATCGGCCTGTTTTTTTATTTTTTTGTCTTTAAAAGAAACCGGCGCGATAAAAACTCCCAAGCTCCTAAAACCAACTTGCTGGCCGCGGCGAAAAATTTATCCCTTTTAATTTTGAGCGTCGCCGCTTTGCTGGCCGGCGCTTATTTAACCGTTAAATTCGCCACGGCTTCGGCTATAATACTGGGCATCAGCCCGATTCTCATCGCGCTCTTAGTCGGACTGGGCACCTGTTTGCCGGAGCTATCGTTTTCCATCAAAGCGGCGAAAAAAAGCCACGAAAATTTGGCTTTAGGAGATATTCTGGGCACGGTAATTACTGACGCGACAATCGTGGTTGGGATTTTAGCCTTAATCAAGCCTTTCGCTTTTGATCAAAGAATTATTTTTATCACCGGCCTATTCATGCTGTTTGCCATTATCTTGCTGCTGTATTTCATGAAAACCGGCAATGTTTTGACAAAACAAGAAAGTTTGCTACTATTATTATTCTATCTCATGTTTGTGCTGGCCGAATTTACCATCGGCGGTTCGGCCGGCTGTTTCGCCTGGTGACGATGGAATGGAGAGATGCCGGCCCAAGGCCGGCGAGCCTGAGCGGTTGCCTGTCCGCCTCGGGCGGAAAAGGGACGGTCTTGCCAGCCCAAGGCTGGTCGGCCTTGGGCCGAAAAACCTTTCTTTTGTACAATAATAGATATGTATTACGTGTATTTACTTCACAGTAAAACATTAAATATAATTTATAAAGGATCCTGCGTCAATTTAAAGGAAAGAGTTAATAACCACAATGAAGGAAAAGTAAAATCCACCAAGAATGGCCGACCATGGGTGCTGGTCTACTATGAGGCATTTTTAAATAAAACCGACTGTCTGATAGAAGAAAAATTTTTAAAATCAGGAAAAGGGAAAGAAAGAATCAAATATTTATTAAAAAATTATTTTGAACAAAGGAGAGATGCCTGAGCGGTTGAAAGGGACGGTCTTGAAAACCGTTAGGCCTTAACAGGTCTCTAGGGTTCGAATCCCTATCTCTCCGCATGAAGGAAAAATATACACCGGAAATCATTGCCGATAATCCTGAGCAACATAAAGAGGATATGGAAAAACAATTGGAACTATTGCAAGTTCTGTTTTGCGATCGACTTTATCAACAATATAAAAATGAATGTAAAAGAAATGGCAAGCCCGTCGACAAGACTTTCTCTGATATCATGGAAGAACAAATGGTTTATTATGCGGGAGATTTACGGATGTTAGTAATAATGCGCAGCGAAAAAAGCTTAAGCGAGGCAGAACAGCATGCTTTAATCGCGGAGAAATATTATAAAATATTAGATGGGCTTTATGATAAGTTGCCTGAAGGAAAAATTGACGATAATTCGCCTGAATATATCAAGAGCAGGGCCAGCGAGTTAAATATCTTGATTGATTACCTTGAAACTGAGAAAAGAAAAGTCAAAGATGAACTTCCTGATAAGTGGCGCGAAATGCATGAACGGCCAAAAAACGAGGACGGGCAAATCGAGAATAGAGCAGGGATCATAGATTTTAATTCTTTAAAAGAGTATTTTAATCCCGATATCCGTCAACTTGAAACGGCTCTTGGCAAAGAAGGCTTTTCAGAATTCGACGATTTTTTGCAAATACACTTGCCAACCCCGTTTGGATCAGAAAAAAAATTCGGTCCAAAAGCCGTGAGAGAATCGTTGGCTTGTTTGGCGGAAAAGATAATTGATAAGCATCCGGAAACTCGCGCCATCGTAGCCGTGTCTTGGCTATTGGATCATCCGGTATTCCAAAGATTTATTAAGATGAAAATAATTGGCGAGGGAAGTAGCAATTGGCGGCAATTAATTGGCAGTAACGGACAAATTGAACAAGCCAGGGTTAAAAAATTTTTTGAGACGGGTAAAATGCCCTATCGCAACCTGATTGGCTACGTACCAATTGAAGAGTTTTTGCGGGAATATTTACCTAAAGATAGGCGGGGCAGGGTTAAACTAAAGAGGATTAAAAAAGATTTTGATCCAGAAAAATTTCGAGTGGAGAACACTTTTCGCGATGATGGAAAAAAATTGGCCGCGGCTTGGGATAGCGGTGAGTTAGATTCAAAAGAAAAAGTTGTTGATTATATGGAAAGTTTACATATGCTTACATTTGTAGGAGTGTTAAAGCATTTGGGCTATTATGAAAAATTTGTGGAGATGATGACAGCAAATATTGGTCGTTCACGAGAAGATATAAATTCTGAAAACCGAGAATTTATAATCCAAATTGAAGAAGGGCAAAAAAAATATTTTAAAGAAATTAACCAAGCAAAATATATTGAAGAAGAAATAACTATTGATTAATAAGAACTCATTGATGATTCAATAATCAATAAAAAATTTATTCCCCGACCATTGCTTTTAAACAGTATAATTTACCAGCGGCGAACTTTAGATTGTCCCGAACGGCCGCCCAATCTAGGGTTCTAAAGTCGTCAGCCAGTGCCCGCATTTAAACTCAATATCGGACAAGCTCATTCTTTGTATAATAACAAATATGGAAAAAATTCAATTTGAAAATATTCCGGAAGGCGAGGATATTGCAAGGAAAAAAGAAATCAGAGATAAAATAGAAGAAGAGACTCGCCGTATTGATGCTCTACCGGATGAAGAAATAATAAAAAAAGCAACACAGATGTTGAATGATTTGGGCCTGACTTTTGATGACCTACGGGATAAAAAGGTAGTGGACCTTGGCGCAGCTGAGCAAATTATAGAAAGGGCGGCTACAATTAAAGGTACAGGTACAGTTTTTTCAGTGGACAAAAGAGATTTTGCATTATCCAAAAGACCAGAAGTTAAAAATGGCATTGTTGCGGACATTAGAGATGGTATTCCGCAAATAGAGGATAATTCCATTGATTTACTTATATCAAGGGGTGGACCGCCAGCGGTAATACGAAAAAGACAGGAAGTCGATTTTTCAATAAATGAAATATTGAGGATGCTTAAGGTAGGAGGAGAAGCGAGGTTGTGGCGATTATTTTTTGTCTTTATAGCGGACAAGAACGAACGGTTTAAAGAATTACTTCAAAAAAAATCAAAAGATTTAACAGAAAATGAAAGACGCGAGAAAAAAGAAATTGAAAATTTAATCGAGGAAGAATCTTGTCGATACTTAAAAGAAAAGGGATTAAATGTTGTTAAGAAAAGAGGGGGGCTGGGATGGTCGTATGGAATAATTAAAAAAAATATTTAGTAATAAATACTAAAATAAACTTAAATCAATTATGACGATAGCCCAAGATACCTTTTAAATAGTCTAATTTACATGCGGCGAACTTTAGATTATCTTGAACGGCCACCCAATCCAGGGTTCTAAAGTCGTCAGCCAGTGCCCGCCAAATAAAAATAGCTCTTTAAAGAGCTATTTTTTTGTTGTATAGAACCGCCGGCGGGTGTATAATTAAAGTAACTTCAACAATGGAGGTGTATATGAGAAACAGAGCAAAAGGCAAAACGCCAGAGCTGTTGCTACGGCAAGGTTTTTTCCACCATCCGCATCATCCACCGGATCGGTCTACCGGTTCGGAAGAGCCGCAATCAAAGGGTACCCTCCGTTCTTGGCAACGTTGTTTCGGCACTGTGCCAAGAAACCCGGCGGACGGATTTGGGATCATCAACGATCGTGATTAAGCCTATGAAGCTGCAACGGCCGCGCCGAGAAAACAATCTTCTCTCGGCGCTCTTTTTTATGGAAGTATCGCCAATTAACGCCAAAACTCGCCAAATCCTCAAAATAAAATTTTAGCGAACTTTGGCGATAATCCCTTTATATCGCACCAAAAAAAGACGCTAGGCCCCTAGCGTCTCGACTATTTTTATTGTTTTAGCATATTTCGGCGTTTTTAGCCCTTGGCCACGACCAAGCCCCAGACGGTTCCAGCGCCGCCAGCCTTTAAAATTTTAGCGCATTCGTTTAAAGTGGCGCCGGTGGTAACCACATCGTCTATGAGAATAACATTTCTGCCGCGCAAATTTTCGCCGCGCCAGGCAAAGCATTTTTTAATGTTTTCCTGCCGGCTTGCTTCGTCAAGTTTGGCCTGGGCTTTTTTATGCTTAATTCTGATTAAATCCCGAGCGTTCATTTCCAGGCCATACTGCGCGGCGAATATTTTTCCTAAAATCTCGGCCTGATTAAAGCCGCGCCAGCGCCAGCGTTTTTTCGCCAAAGGAACGGGCACGACCAAACTTTCTTTAAAATTTAAAATCACCGCCGGCAGATTCTTGATCCGATCAAACTCGTTCCAACCGACTCCTCTCTTGATGCCCGGCTTCAGCATTCTGGCTTGGCTTAATAAACTATCCGCCAGCGCGATTAACAGTTTTCCTAAATCTTCCGCCACAGCTTGGACAAAATGATACTTTAAACTTTTAATCGCCCGACCAATCAATTCGTTCTCGTATAAAGAGGCGATCCACATGCCATCTAAGCTATAATCAACGCCGCAGGCAGGGCAAAATTCGCCAAAATCATTCTCCCGCTTGCAGCGCAGGCAATATTGTTTTGGCTTTAAGCTGATGGCTTTAAAACAATTCTCGCAAAGCCAGCTGCCTGCGCGGCCGCAGCCCAAGCATTCAATCGGAAAAATCAAATCTAAAAAAAACAGCCAGACCCGGCCGGCGGCTTGTTGCATCTTTACTAATTTATTGTTGCGAAGTAAAAACATTCAATCTTAATATAATTCAAATACTACGAATTACCTCCGCATACTACGAATTATTAATCATCATTTTTGCAGTATTAGAATTGTGTTATTTCTCCTGCCAATACGCTCCGTCAACCAGCCAGACGCCGCCCTCGCGCAAATATTTTATGGTGATATCCTGGTAAAAGGCCGCGCCGCCGCCAGCCGCCTTAGCCTGCTCGCGACGCTGGGTTTTTACTAAAATTTCCGCCTGGCCGGCGCTACCGTCGAATTGCTTGGCTTCGCTATATATTGACTTGGTGATAATGCCGTAATAATCCGTAGTGTTGCTTTGTTCCGCTCTGGCTTCGCAGACAGATTTTTGCGCCCAAGCCTTCATCGCGGCCGTCATGAAAATTTGCAAATCGCGGATATTGCCGCAATCGGACTGATTGCTGAAGCTGCCAAGTCTTTCTGCAAAGGCGGCGGCCATTTTGATCAAGTCTTCCCGTTTAACTTCAACGGTTTTTAACGGAGAAACGGGCTGAACCGATGTTTGGCCGGCTGATGGCTGCTCCGGCGAGGGCTTGGTTTTTTGGGCCGCGGACTGTTCCGTGACCGCCGAAAATTGATAATAGAAAAAAAGGAGATAAACAACGCCCGCCGCCAGCAAGAGTCCTGCCGCCGCGATAATAATTGTTATCCGGAGTTTTTTGTTCATAAATCTGTGCCGCCCCCTTTTAACAAAGGGCTTGTTTAAACTTCTTCCTCTTCGCCTTGGCCATCCAGCATTTTTGAATTAAACTCACGTTTTTCCTGCTCAATCTCTAAAAGCTGCCGCGGATCGGAAGTAATCAATTGGTCTTCGGTATAAGAAGCCACCACTTTTATGGCAACATGCTTGGAGCCGGCGAAAAAAATGCCTTCGCCCACGCCGCATTCCAACAGCAGGTATTTTTCCCCCTGAGTCAAAACAAACGTTTTTTGCACCAGCTCAATCGCGGCCGGCGATTGTTTCAACAAAAGCTGCAGGGCCGAATTATTAACAATGGCCTGGCCGTAGGGCGAGGTTAAAAAGTCGTTCACATCCTGGGTAATCGTAGTCACCCCCAGATAATATTTGCGGCAGCGCTTTACCAGGGCATAAATGAATTTCGCGCTGTCTTCATGCTGCATCAGCCACCAGGCTTCATCAATCACCAAAATTCTCTTTTTTAATTCACTCCTTACCACGTTCCAGATATAGTTGACGATCGTATAAATCGCCAACGGCCTAAGCTCGTCTTCAAGATCGCGCACGGAAAAACAAATCAGCTGATTATCCATTTTGACATTGGTCGGACTGTTAAACAACCCGGCAAAAGTGCCTTGGGTGTATTTTTTCAGCCTTAGCGCCAAACTGGCTCCGCCTTCCATGCCCTCTAAAATATCTTCCAAATCCTGGACGATCGGCGCCTCCACTTTCGCCAGGTCGCAATCCGGCGTGATATCTTTTTTCGCGTAAGTTTCCAAAAGCGCCCGGTCAATAATAGAATCTTCTTCATGGGTCAAGCCCCCGAGCATCAGCCTGATCAAGCCTTTAACGGTGATCACGCCGCTTCTGATGATGTCTTCGGCTTTTGACTCGCCCAAAACCGAGCGCGGCAGATCAAAAGGATTGATTTTATTGTCGCTGGCCAGCGAAATGTTGATATACGTTCCGCCGACGGCCTCTGACAGGTGCTTATACTCATTTTCCGGATCAATAATAATCACTTCCGTGCCCATCATCAAGCTCCTTAAAACTTCCAGCTTGATGGTATAGCTTTTGCCCGCGCCCGAAGTGGCGAAAACCACGCTGTTGGCGTTTTGCAGGCTGAAGCGGTCAAAGAGAATCAAACTGTTATTATGGCGGTTGATGCCGTAAAGAATGCCGCTGTCCGAAGTTAATTCGCTGGAGATAAAAGGAAACGATGAGGCCACGGGCGAAGTATTCATGTTGAAAGCGATATATAATTCATCATTGGCCAAGGGCAGGGTTGAATTAAAACCCTGCTCGGCTTGATAAAAAACTCTTTTTGAATAAACCAGCCTGGAGCCGAAAATATTCTCCACTTCATCGGACAGCGAGTCCAGCTCCTCTTTGGAAGAAGCATATAGCGTGACGTACAGAGCGAATTGGAAAAACTTTTCCACGCCCTGGGTAAGGGCGTCCCGCAAAGATTCTATGTCTCGGAGCGCGGTTTCCCTTAAAGGATCCCTGGCCGCGCCCTTTTCCGAATCGGAAATAATCTGCGCCTCTAAATTGCCGACTTTATTTTTAAGCTGTTTTAAAATCACGGCGCTTTCCACCGGATAAAAAAACATGGAAATGTCAAAAGTGGAATTCAAATTAATGATCGGCGCAAACCAGCCCACGCTGATATAGCGCGGGTAATTGATGACAAAAATCGTCCTTAAAAATTTTGAACCTAATTTCAAAAAATTCGCATTGACTTCAATTGAAGCCGGGGCGATTAAATCTTTGATTGACAGGCTGCCGCGCCGATAGGACTTTTCCTCTTCAACCAGCTCCCGGACCAGCTCCGGGGACGCTTCATCGTGCCCAGATGTTTGTCTGGCCGCCAACAGCTTGGCTTTGGCCTCCGCTTCTTCTTGTTGTTTTACTTGGTCTGGACTAAACATAGATTAATAATGCCTGATTAAAAATTTTAACTCTGCTCTCCTGCTCTAGTTTGATTAACATCCACTAATTTTTCATTAGCCGATGTTTCAGGATTGTAGGTATTATAAAATAATTCAATCAAGCTTTGCGTGTCCAAAGGCATGGAATTTATACCGATTGAAGCCAGCGCGCTGATAACATTTTCCATGCGCCTGGTCAATTCCGCTCTTCTTTTAGAAAATTTTTCCGCCTTCATCTTGACAAGCGAGGCCGGCTTCAGCGAATCAACCAATCTGGAGAAAAAACCTTTCTGCTTATCAGACAGCGGGTTATACGACACCACAACATAGAACCTCTTGTTCATGATTTTACCCAGAGAAATAAGCTCGGTGATATATTGCAGGTACTCGCCGGTTTGCAGCTTCAAAAGTTCGTTAGTCTGCTCCTTGGCTTTCTGCCTCAAAGAACCCAGATAGTTATCAATATTAAGCTCGCGGGACTGGATGATTATCTGCAAAGGAAAATCAATATTGTTTAAAAACCCGACATAAGCGGCGATAATGGCATTCTGCTCATCCTCGCTTTTAAGAGAAAAATTTATGCTGGCGACCAGTAAAATCGCGCGTAAAGTCCCGTCGCGCATAATGACGGTATCTTCGCGAAATTCAGCGATATCCAAATATTCCTGGGTTGAGGTGGTTATTTTGTTTCTGACTAGCTTATTGAGCATAATAATAATTTTCGGCGCCAATTTTCAATAAATTTTAGATTATCCTCTCCACTACGTCCCCGCCCTTTTCCCTCTCTCCCCGATAAGCGCCCTTGGTGTCCACAATCAACGATAATTCGGCCAATCGGGAGGAAGTGTAGTGCTTTTCCGCCAAAGCTTTGGCGGTTGGCAGGCCGCTGCTTTTAACCTCAATATCCGGCTGATAAAAAACGTGCCGCCAAATCCTTAATTTCGGCCTTTTAAACGTCTGAAATAAATTTAAGATAAAGTAATGGAATGGCCGGCCGTTGATTCTTAAAAAAGCGATCACGCCGGAGATGGCGAAAACGACTAAACCGAAAGTAACGAATAAAGAAAAATCAAAAATTTTGTACGAAATCCCGATAATTAAAAAACCGACCAGCATGACGATAAACTGCCTGGTAGTGATGGGACCGATAATTTTATCCTCAACATCAATGAATTGAGGCACCACGAACTGCTGCATATTTTAAACGGGATTTTAGTGGGATTTTAGTGGGATTATTAGGATTATTAGGAGTATTGGGATTATTAAGACTGTTGGGATTTTAGGGATTATATTTTATCCTAAAAATCTCAAAAATCCCCGAGATCCTATTAATCCCAAACTAGAATCTTAAGCTTTTGTTCAGGTCCATGATTGCTTCAAACTCCGCGCGGCAAGATAATCTCCGCCCTTAATTTTCCTTTCTTCTATTATAACATCAAC